>CANJKY010000525.1 GCA_947474875.1 Gemmataceae bacterium | reverse complement strand
GCTGGAGGCCGGGGCGCTGGTGCTGGTGGTCATCCTGGTGTTCCTCCAGAGCTGGCGGGCGCTGCTGGTGCCGGCCACCACCGTGCCCATCACCATCATCGGCGCGTTCATCTTCCTGTTCCTGTTCGGCTTCTCGGTCAACCTGCTCACCCTGTTCGCCCTCATCCTGGCCATCGGCATCGTGGTGGACGACGCCATCGTCATCGTGGAGAACGCCAGCCACCACATCGAGCAGGGGGAGCGGCCGCGGGAGGCGACCATCAAGGCGATGAACGAGGTGACCGGGCCGGTCATCGCCATCACCGTGGTGCTGCTGGCGGTGTTCGTGCCCACCGCCTTCCTGAGCGGCATCACCGGCCAGATGTACCGCCAGTTCGCCCTCACCATCGCCGCCACCGCCCTCATCAGCGCGGTCAACGCCCTCACCCTGAAGCCGGCCCAGTGCGCCGCCTGGCTGCGGCCGACCAAGGGGCGGAACCTGTTCACCCGCGTGTTCGACTTCTTCTACCGCCCGGTGGAGGCGGTGTACACCTGGTGCGTGCGGGGGCTGCTGCGGGTGTGGTGGCTGGTGCTGCTGGCGTTCGTCGGGCTGGTGGTGCTCACCGGCTGGTGGTACCAGCAGGTGCCCACCGGGTTCCTGCCGACCGAGGACGAGGGGTACGTCATCTGCGCCGTGCAGCTGCCCGACTCGGCGTCCCTCGACCGTACCCGCGAGATCACCGACCGCATGAACACCGTCCTCGCCCGCCTGCGGGACGAGGGGAAGGTGGACGAGTGGTTCACCATCGGCGGGCTGAGCCTGCTGGACAACACCGCCGCCTCGAACGGGGCCACCGTGTTCGTCGCCTGGACCGACTGGTCCAAGCGGACCACCCCGGAGACGCGGCAGGAGGCGCTCAAGAACGCCCTCCAGGGGGAGTTGTTCGGGTATCGGGAGGCGAACATCTTCGTCATCGTCCCGCCGAGCATCCAGGGGCTGGGGTTCTCCGGCGGGTTCGAGATGAAGATCGAGGACCGCGAGGGGGTGGGGCTGGACACCCTGCAGGAGCGGACGCAGGCGGTGATCGACGCCGGGCTGAAGCAGGACGCCATCGCCAAGACGCCGGGGGCGGTCCGCACCACCTTCCGCGCCGGGGTGCCGCAGATCTACCTGACCATCGACCGCGAGAAGGCGGAGAAGATGGGCGTGCTGGTGAGCGACGTGTTCGCCGCCCTCCAGGCCAACCTGGGGTCGGTGTACGTGAACGACTTCAACCAGTTCGGCCGCACCTGGCAGGTGCGGATGCAGGCCGACGCCCGGTTCCGCGCCGACCCGGACCTGCTCCGCCGGCTGGAGGTGCGGAACCGCACCGGCGGCAAGGTGCCGCTCGGCACCCTGCTCACGGTCGAGCCGAAGGTCGGCCCGCCGGCCATCGCCCGGTACAACCTGTACCCGGCGGCCACCATCAGCGGCGGCACCGAGCCGGGGTTCAGCTCCGGCCAGGGGCTGGCGGCGATGGAACAGGCGGCCGACGCCACCCTGCCGCGGAACATGGGGTACGAGTGGACGAGCATCGCCTACCAGGAGAAGCGGACGGCCGCCCAGTCCATCAACCTGCTCGGCGCGGAGAAGTGGTACGAGTCGCTCACCGGCAAGCCGCTGGTGGTGCCGGAGGCGCTGGTGGTGGGGCTGCTGGCGGTGGTGCTCGTGTACCTGGTGCTGGCCGCCCAGTACGAGAGCTGGTTCCTGCCGCTGGCGGTCATCCTGGTGGTGCCGCTCGGCCTGCTCGGGGTGGTGGCCGCGGTGTACTGGCGGGGGCTGGAGAACAACATCTACACCCAGATCGGGGTGGTGCTGATCATCGCCCTGGCGAGCAAGAACGCCATCCTGATCGTCGAGTTCGCCCGCGAGCTGCGGCTGCACGGGCGGACCATCCGGCAGGCGGCGGTGGAGGCCGCCCGCCTGCGGTTCCGCCCCATCCTGATGACGTCGATCGCGTTCATCCTGGGGGTGGTGCCGCTGGTGATCGCCACCGGCGCCGGGGCGGCCAGCCGGCAGGCGCTGGGCACCGCCGTGTTCGGCGGGATGATCACCTCCACCGTGCTGGCGGTGTTCTTCGTGCCGGCGTTCTATGTGGCCGTGCAGGGCATGATCGAGCTGATCAACGGCCCGCCGAAGCCGCTGCCGGGACAGGAACCGCACGGCATGGCGGCGCGGCGGTCGAGCGTCGAGGTGCCGAAGCTGCCGCCGGCCGAGCCAGCCGCGAACTCGCTCGCCTCGCCTGGGCTGGGCGGCAACTTCCTGGTCCGCTGGTTCTCCCGGCTGTTCGGCCGGCGGCCGGCGTGAACTGGAGAGTGGTAGGCACACTCCGTGTGTCGTGAACCAGCAACGGCACACGGAGTGTGCCTACCACTCTCAGAGTTACCCCGCCATCTCTTCCGTCAGGTTGGCGTTGGTGTACACCGCCTGCACGTCGTCGTTGTTGTCCAGCGCGTCCATCAGCCGGCTGATCCGCTTGCCGATCTCCACGTCCACCTCGGTGTACGCCTTCGGCAACTGCTTCACCTCCGCCTCGATCGTCTCGTACCCGGCGGCGACGATGGCCTCCAGCACGGCGTTGAACTTGGTCGGGTCGGTGGTGACGGCGTACACCGCGCCGTCCTTCTCGAAGTCGTCCGCCTCGGCGTTCAGGGCGGCGGTCATCACCGCGTCCTCGTCCGGGTACTTGCCGGCGTCGATCAGGATCAGCCCCTTGCGGTCGAACAGGTAGCCGACGCACCCCGGCTGGCCCATGTTCCCGCCGGCCTTCTCGAACAGGATCCGCACGTCCCCGCTGGTGCGGGCGCGGTTGTCGGTCAGGGCTTCCACCATGATTGCCACCCCGCCCGGCCCATACCCCTCGTAGGTCACCTCGTCCAGCGTCTCGCCTTCCAGTTCGCCGGTGCCCTTCTTCACCGCCCGCTCGATGTTGTCCTTGGGCATGGACACGCCGCGGGCCTTGTCGATGGCGTACCGCAGCCGCAGGTTGGTGTCCGGGTCGCCCCCTCCGGCTTTGGCGGCGATCATGATGTACCGCGACAGCTTGCTGAACAGCTTCGCCCGCGCCTTGTCCTGCTTGCCCTTGCGAACGGCGATGTTCGCCGAGTGGCTGTGTCCGGCCATGCTCCGAAGTCCTCTGCACTCTCTGGTACACTCGCGGCTATCAGTATAGCGGCCGGCGTGGTAGGATCGACGCGACCAACCGCTCTGGATCGTGACATGACCGTCCTACTGCTCGCCTCGCTCGCGCTGGCCGCCCCGGTGCCGAAGGATCAGACCGCAGAGCTGAAGTGGAAGTTCACCCAGGGCGATACGTTCTACATGAAGTGCGTCCAAGAGTCATCATGCACTGCTGGACCGCCCGGCGGTGCTAGTGTGCAATCGTCCGCAGTCGTCACCACCTATGCGTTCAAACTGAAGGTGCTGGCAACAAGCCCGAAGAGCACGCTCATCGAGGTGATGGTCGAGTCAATCAAAGACGGCGAGGCGCCGAACGGCGGTAATTTGAAGCAAGTGGAAGACAAGGAAGCAGCAGGTCTGATCGTGATACTCAACCTGGACTCAAGCCACCAGATCACACGAGCATATGTAGACGCCGAACAAGTCAAGGTGGCGCAATCGCGGATGATCGACGAGAGGGTGCGATACCGTATCGGCGGGTTGATCCGGTCGATTCCGGGCAAGACGCTGAGCAAGGGGGAGAAATGGACGGCCGAAACCGCATTCGCCCAGTTTTACGGAACAGAGTCGGAAACCTATCGGGGGACTGTGGACGGCATCACGGACGGGGTAGCAAAGCTGGCCGTTGAGGTCGATCGTGCCTGGAACAAGAACGAGGCGGATAAGGCCAAGGCAGAGGCAGCCTTCGCGTATGATTCGCTGGCCGGGACCAATGGAGAACGGACGGTGTGGTTCGACACCAAGACGGGTCGGGTGAAAGCGGTCGAGGATTCTTACACAACGACCGGCGAGATGAAACGAGGCGGACCAGG
>CANJKY010000524.1 GCA_947474875.1 Gemmataceae bacterium | reverse complement strand
GGTCACGGTCCCGTCACCGGGACCGGACCCACCCTACGAAGGTCAAACCCGCTCCAACCGCTCCACCGTTCGCTCGTCCCGCACGTCGCCGGTGTTGAGCGTCGTCGCCGGCTCGAACAGCAGCACCTGCACCTCGGCGTCCGCCACCGGCCGGTGCTCCACCCCGCGGGGGACGATCAGGAACTCGCCGGCGGATAGATGCACCGTGCGGTCGCGGAACTCCATGCGGAACGACCCGGCCACCACCAGGAACAGTTCGTCCTCGGCGGCGTGCGAGTGCCACACGAACTCGCCGGCGAACTTCACCAGTTTCACCTGCTGGCCGTTCAGCTCGCCCACCACCTTCGGCGACCAGTGGTCGGCGAACAGCGCGAACTTGTCGGCGAGGTTCACTTTGTGCATGGCAGGTTCCGGGGTTGACCGTCTTTCGGAGCCGCGGAGCGGCGGCCGGGTGTAGCCTGGGGCGGAAGCCCCAGGGCCATGTGCCCATCACCCCGAGCCACGGAGCGGCGATCGGACCGAACGCCCCTCCGGGGCTGGGGTCGTACCGTACCCGATTCCTGGGGCTTCCGCCCCAGGCTACACCCGGCCGCCGCTCCGCGGCGAAGACACGGCTTGATCTACCCCAACGGTTCCAACTCATCGGCCGCGAAATCGCCCAGCCAGATCGTTACGCCGTCCGGCCCGGAATATTCGACCACATATCGATCCGGAACACCCGGAGCGGTCAGGATGTCGAGCAGAACGCCCACATCGCCGACCTGCGGCGGACGCTGGTTGACCCGCCACCCGTTATAGGCACCGGGTTCTTGTTGAAGATGGCGGATGCGAACAGGCTCGTACTGCTTGAAGTCCGCCACTCGTCATCCCTCTCTCGGCGGCGCCAGCACCCGCATGAGCAGCGCGTACATCGACTCCGGAGTGTCGTCCTCCGGCTTCAGCCGCAGGTACAGGCTCTTCTCGTCCACCACCTTCACCCGCCGCCCGCTCAGCCGCTCCAGCGTGTCCGCCTTCTTCCGGTTGCGGTAGCTGAACACCAGATCCGGCCCCAGCCGGTGGACGCCGGCGATCTGCCACCGCACGCAGTGCAGCCGCACCTCGGTGGTCCGCAGCAGCCACTCGACGGCGTCCGGCGGCGGGCCGTACCGGTCGCGGAGTTCCTGGCGAAAGTCGGCCAGCTTGGCCGGGTCGCGGAGGCGAGCCAGCCGGCGGTACACCTCGATCCGCAGCTTCTGCCCCGGCACGTAGTCCTTCGGCAGGAACGCCGGCCACGGCAGGTCGACGTTCACCTCGACGGCCGCCTTCGGCGGCTGGTGCTTGAGCTGCCGCACCGCGTTCTCCAGCAACTGGCAGTACATCTCGTACCCGACCGCCGCGATGTGCCCGCTCTGCTCGGTGCCCAGGATGTTCCCCGCCCCGCGGATCTCCAGGTCCCGCATGGCGATCTTGAACCCGGACCCGAGTGCGGAGAACTCCTCGATCGCCTTCAGCCGCTTCTGGGCGTTCGGCGACACCAGCTTGAGCGGGTTGACGATCAGGTAGGCGTAGGCGCGGTGCTTGGTCCGCCCGACCCGCCCCCGCAACTGGTGCAGGTCGGCCAGCCCGTACTGGTCGGCGTCGTCGATGAAGATGGTGTTCGCGTTCGGGATGTCCAGCCCGCTCTCGATGATGGTGGTGGCGACCAGGATGTCCGCCTCCTTGCGGACGAACTTGACCATCGCCTGCTCCAACTCGTGCTCGTTCATCTGCCCGTGACCGACCACGATCTTCGCCTCCGGCACGATGGTCTGGAGCTTGCCGGCCACGTCCCAGATGTCGAACACCCGGTTGTGCACGAAGTACACCTGCCCGCCGCGGTTGAACTCGCGGTGGATGGCGTTTCGGATCAAGGCGTCGTCCCACCGCACGATGCGGGTCTCGACCGGGTAGCGTTCCGGCGGCGGGGTTTCGAGCGACGAGATTTCCCGCACGCCGAGCAGCGCCGAGTGCAGCGTCCGCGGAATCGGCGTGGCCGTCATGGTCAGGATGTGGACCGACGTGCGAAGCCGCTTCAGCCGCTCCTTGTGTTCCACCCCGAACCGCTGCTCCTCGTCGATCACCACCAGCCCCAGGTCCTTGAACTTCACGCCCTCGCTCACCAGCCGGTGCGTGCCCACCACCACGTCCACCGTGCCCTCGGTCAGCCGCTTGACGATGTCCCTCTGCTGCTTCGGGCTGCGGAACCGGTTCAGGCATTCCACCGTGAACGGGTACTCGGCCAGCCGCTCGCGGAACGTGCGGTAGTGCTGCTCGGCCAGCACGGTGGTGGGCACCAGCACCGCCACCTGCTTGCCGTTGTCGATGGTCTTGAACGCTGCCCGCACCGCCACCTCGGTCTTGCCGTACCCCACGTCCCCGCACAGCAGGCGGTCCATCGGCCGCGGCTTCTCCAGGTCGCCCTTGATCTCGACGATGCTGGTGCCCTGGTCCGGTGTCTCCTGGTACGGGAACGCGTCCTCGAACTCCCGCTGCCAGTCCGAGTCGGCGGGGAAGGCGAATCCCGGCAGGGTGGCCCGCACCGCCTGGATCTGGATCATCTCGGCGGCCATGTCCATGACCGCTTCGGTCACCTTGTCCTTCTTCCGCCCCCACGCCGTGCCGCCCAGCTTGCTCAACTCCGGTTGGGCCTGCTGCCCGCCGATGTACCGCTGCACCAGGTCGATGCGGGACGCCGGGACGTACAGCAGCACGCCGTCGCGGAATTCGAGGATCAGGTGCTCCTCCATCCCGGCCGCCGACTCCGGTTCGTCGCCGAACGCGGACGGCTGGCCGCTGACCCCCTTTTCCAACATCCGCATGCCGCGGAACCGGGCGATGCCGTGGGCGATGTGGACGACGTAGTCGCCGTCGTTCAGGTCGAGGAAGCTGTCGATGGCGCGGGACTCGACCCGCCGGCCCGTCCGCCCGGCCTCCTTCACCCCCGGCGGCAGCAGCTCCTTGTGGAAGAGTTCGTGCGAACCGATGACGACGAGGCCGGAGACCTCACCCCCCGGCCCCCTCTCCAAAGTGGAGAGGGGGTGTTCAACGGCCGGTCGTTTCCGGCTCTTGCCTTTGGTGGACGGGACGGCGTTCGAGGACTCCGATGCCGCGTCGCTCTTGACCACCCCCTCTCCACTTTGGAGAGGGGGCCGGGGGGTGAGGTCCTCGGGCGATCCCACCAGCCGGAACCCCCGCCGCACGTGCCCCGTCACGATCCGCAGGCGGTCGCTCTCGGCCAGTTTGCCGGCCTTCAGCACCTCGGTCAGCCGGTGCACCTCGGCGTCCGTCTGGCAGGCGATGAGCACCCGGTCGGTCTGGGCGATGGCGTCCAGTTCGTCCCGCACCTTGAGCACGTTCCCGCTGAACCGCTCGACGCTCTCCGCCCGCACGTGGAACGTGGCCTCCACGCTCGGCCGCGGCAGGGCGGACACCGTCACCGTCGGGTGGGTCATCAGGTTTGCCAGGGTGGCGTCGGCGGCGAACAGCCCGTCGGCGTCGGCCACCCGCTCGAAGAAGTGCTTTGCCTGCTCCTTCAGTTCGTTCGGCTCGACCAGGGCGACGACCGACCCCGGCGGGAAGTAGTCGAGGATGAACCCGCGGGCCGGCTTTCCGCCAGACCCGTTGCCAACTCCCAACACGGTCAGCTCGGTCTTCGTCCCCAGGCTGCGCTGCGTCTGAGCGGTGAACGTTCGGATGGATTCGAGCTCGTCACCGAAGAACTCCAGTCGGACCGGGTCGGCGGCGTCCGGCGGGAACAGGTCGACGATGCCGCCGCGGCGGGCGAACTCGCCGGGGAACTCGACCGCCTCCGCCCGCTGATACCCCGCCCCGCTTAACCATCTAATGAGGTCATCCGGGTCGAGTTGGTCGCCGGCGGCGATCCGCCGCCCGCGGGCGGTCAGGTCGGCTGGCGGGGGGACCGGCTGCACGACGGCGGCGATCGGGGCCAGCACCACAGGAACCGCCGGCGTCAGCCGGCCGGGTGTGGAATGCTCACCC
>CANJKY010000523.1 GCA_947474875.1 Gemmataceae bacterium | reverse complement strand
GCCGGGCCGCCGCCGGTGGCGGCGGGAACAGCGGGTTCGGCGTGTCCGCCCCGCTCCGGCCGGTCGGCGAGCCGATCGGGGTGGACTGGCCGAACCCGCTCCGCCCGCCCACGCCTGCCCGCGGCTGACCGGGGGTGGGCGTCTGGGCGGGCAGGCTGAACCCGCTCTTCAACTGCGACCCGCTGGCCCCGCGGGGGGCCGGGCCTTGTAGCCCGGCCATGCGGTGGGCCGACCCGGTCAGCCCGGCCAGCCGGGCGGCCGACCCGGCGGCGGTGACGGCCGCGGCGGTGGCCGCCATCTCCGCCAGGAACGGCTCCAGCGCCTCCACCACCTCGTCCATCCCGCTGTACCGGTCCTCGGGCTTCTTGGCCATCAGCCGGCTGACCACCGCCGCCAGCCCGTCCGGGCAGTCCGGGGCGAACTCCTTGATCGCCTGCGGCTCCTTCGTCTGGTGGGCCATCATCTTCTCGACCGCGCTCCCCTCCGGGAACGGCACCCGCCCGGTCAGGCAGAAGTACAGGGTACACCCCAGGCTGTACTGGTCGCCGGCCGGGGTGCGGTTGGTCGGGTCCATGACGCTCTCCGGGCTGGTGCAGTCCAGCCCGCTGGTGAGCGTGTTGGCGGTGGACATGGTGTCCACCAGGCTCTCCCCGTCGTTCTCCACCAGCAGGCTGCCGATGCCGAAGTCCAGGATGCGGGTCTGGCGGTCCGACCCGACCATCAGGTTGGACGGCTTCACCAGCCCGTGGAAGATGTTGTTCTGGTGGGCGGCGTGCATCCCCTGGGCGACCTGCACGCCGATCAGCGCGGTCTGGCCGGCGGACAGCCGCCCTTCCCGCTGCACCACCGCCTCCAGCGTCCGCCCCTCGGCCAGCGGCCACACCAGGTAGTGCAGCCCGCCGGCCGTGCCCACGTCCACGAACGGCACCACCGCCGGGTGGGTGAACTGGCCGAAGCTCCGCACCTGGCGGCGGGCCAGCCGCACGTTCCACATGCTCCGCCGGGGCAGCACCTTGACCGCGTACTGGGCGTTGTCGTTCTTCGACGCGGCCTTGAACACCTGCCCCATGCTGCCGCTGCCGATGGCGTCCTGCAGCACGTACGGGCCGAGCACCAGCCCGGCCGTCTTGCCGTTCAGGATCCGCTCCGCCTGGAACGCGGTCAGGGTGCCCTGCTGCACCAGGAACTCGGCCAGCGCCGGGGCCTCGGCTCGCGGGTTCCGCTTCAGGAACTCGCCCACGATCTGGTCCAACTGGCCGCGGTCGATGAGCGAGCTGCGGCGCAAGTCCCACACGAACCACTCACACGCGCCGAGGTCGTTGGTCACCATCGGGATGGCATCCTTCGGGTCGGTCCGCCGGCGGGCCGCGGGCGGGCCGGGACGGGACTCAGGGGTCGGCCGGAAACTGCGACGGCGCCCAACCGTAGGTCAGAGTTAGCCGCAGTCAACCGCCGCCCCCCCGTTTTCGCCCCGCACAACAACCGCTATCTTGAGTGCAACACCCCGTTAACCGGCGGCGGTGACGGCCTGGTATTTCCGGCGCGGCGGGGCGAGAGTCGTCCGAATCCCCGCCACCCGCCGACCCCACTCTCGGTCCGACCCCACTCATGGCTCCCAACCCCTACGACAACTGCCCGTGCGGCAGCGGCAAGAAATTCAAGTGGTGCTGCAGCGCCTACTGGTCCAAGATCGAGCAGGGGCTTGACCTGTACCAGCAGGGGCAGCTGGAGAACGCCCTGCGGGTGATGGACCAGCTGGTGAAGGAGTACCCGCAGCAGCCGCAGACGTGGGGGTACTACGCGCACATCCTGTTCCGCGAAGGGAAGATGGACGAGGCCGAGCAGAAGCTGCAGAAGGCGTTCGAGCTGAACCCGAACTTCGCCATGGGGCACCTGCTGCGGGGGCTGTTCCGCCAGAGCGAGGGGGAGGTGATCGGGGCGTTGCTCTTGTACCGCAAGGCGGCCGAGGCGTACCCGCCGGAGGCGCACGACCAGCTCGCCCAGGTGTACGAGATGATCGCCCGGAACGAGCTCATCCTCGGCCGCCCGGTGGCCTGCCGGGCGGCGCTCGAGCTGGCCTGCCGGTACTCCCCCGGCGACGCCGACCTGCGGAACCAGTTCGACGCCGTGTACGGCCCGGACTCGCGGTCCCCGCAGTGCGTCCGCAAGGCGTACGCCTTCCGCCCGACCGTCCGCCCGGTGGCGGTGGCCGACCCCGCCCGCTTCTCCGATGCCCGCGCCGCCTACGACGACCTGACCAAGCAGGTGCCGACCGACCCCGCCGCGTGGTTCAACCTGGGCCTCACCCGCGCCTGGCTGGGCGAGCAGGGGCCGGCCATCGAGGCGCTGAACAAGTCGCTGGAACTGGAGTTCGACGACCACAAGGCGGAGGAGACGGCGGCGCTGATCGAGGTGTTGAAGTGCGGGCACGGGATGGCGCAGGAGTCGGACTACGTCGAACACCGGGCGTACTTCCACCTCCGCGACCCGCAGGCGGTCGGCCAGCTGCTACAGGCGTGGATGCAGGAGGGGCGGATGCTCGCCCCGCAGACGGACGAGTCCGGCACGGTGTTCAGCTCGGTGCTGGTGGAGGAGCTGCCGGCCCTGGTGGAGACGGGCACCAAGCTGGCGAAGGTGGTCGCCAACCTGACCGTCGGCGGCGGCACCCTGCGGCTGTGGCACACGCAGAAGGACCTGGTGACGAAGGTGGCGACGGAGGTGCGGGACCGGCTGCAACTGGCGGTGAGCGAGGCGGCCGAGGACACCGGCCCGGCCCAGTTCGGCGAGCTCGCCCAGGAGGCGCTGGCGTACCCGATCCAGTTGGCGGACGTGCCCGCCGCCCACCAGAAGATGCGGGACTACGCCGCCGCGTACTACGAGAACGTGTGGTCGCACCGCCCGCTGAAGGCGCTCGGCGGGGCCAGTGCGATCGACGCCGCCGGCAGCAAGGTGCTCCGCAAGCGGCTGCTCGGGGTGGTCAAGCTCCAGCAGGACGTCCTCGAAGCCGCCGCCCCGCGGCTGATGCACGAGGGCGTGCCCACGTCCAACACCCTGTACGACTTCGACAAGCTGCGGCACCGCCTGGGGCTGGAGAAGCAGGCGGCCGACGGCCCGCCGGCGGACCTGCTGGCGTCCGCCCAGAAGCGGGACTTCTCGGCCATGAGCGCCGCCGACCTCGGCCAACTCGGGCTGGACGAGCTGTCCGCCACCGAGTTGGAAGACGCGATGAAGGCGGCGCTGAAACTCGACGCCCGCGAGCTGGCCGTGCGGTTCGCCCGCCGCGGCATCAGCAAGCCGGTGGACCCGGCCCGCACCGACCGCTACCCGCTGTTCCTGTGCCTCATCTCGTCCGCCCTGACCGACGGCAACCCGGCGGAGGCGCTCAAGGCCACCCGCGAGGGGGCCGCCCACGACGCCGCGTACAACGGCAACAAGCGGGCGAACGAGTACGGGCTGCGGGCCGCCCAACTACTCGCCAAGACCGGGGATATTCCTGGGGCGGTGGCCGCGTTCGACGACCTGATCGGCCGCAACCCGGACGAGGGCAAGTACCACATCGCAGCGGTCGAGACGATGCTGAGCGCGAAGCAGGGGCCGCGGGCGGTGGCGCTCGCCGAGCGGGGGCTGGAGAAGGCGCGGGCGACCGGCAACCGCGACCTGGAGGGGGCCTGCCGCGAGCTGCTCGAGGCGGCCAAGCGGCTGAAGTGATGCGGATCAAAGCCCACCCACGGCCGTGGGTGGGCGTTCGCGGCGGAGTCCCCATGTCCGACCCGGCGGCGAGGGTGGTGCCCGTGCGGGCCGTCGTCGGGGCGGAAGCGTCGGATCAACTCGACCATGTCGCCGTCGAGGAACCTCTGCAAATCCAGGTGTCCCACGGACCGCCCGACAGGCGGATGCGGACGCCGTACGGCGTCACCATGCGGACGCCGGGGCACGACGCCGACCTCGTCGCCGGGTTCCTGTTCAGCGAACGCACGCTTTCCCGGCCGGCCGACGTGCTGGACATCAAGACGGTCGAGCCGAACGT
>CANJKY010000522.1 GCA_947474875.1 Gemmataceae bacterium | reverse complement strand
TCATGATGACCCCCGCCCGCACCGTCCCCCCGGACGAGACCATCCCGGCCAGTCCGCTCGTCGGGCGGTCGTTCGGCGAACCCCGCTTCCACACCGACGGGGATGTTTGTGCCGTTGCGTTCGCCGCCGACGGCACCGTCTGGTCGGTGGACGAGGCCGGCCTGCTGCGGCACTGGGCGGCGGACGGCAAGCCGCTCTCCCGCGCCTTCCTGAGCGACCTGGAAACGCTGTGGGCGTTCAGCCCGGCCGCCGACCTGCTGGCCAGCGGGAACGACGACCTGCTGCTGTGGGACACGAACGAGGGGCAACTGCTCGCCCGCATCCCGCAGCCGACGTGGGTGACGGCGATCGGGTTCGCCCCGGACGGGCGGACGGTGGTCAGCGGGCACGACGACGGCAGCGTGCGGTTCTGGGACGTGCGGACGCAGCGGCTGATCGGCGACATCCCGGCCCACCCGCAGGCCGTCTCGGCCGTCGCGTTCAACCCGGCCGGCGACCGGGTGGCGACCGCCGGCGAGGACCGGGTGGTGCGGGTGTGGGACGCCGACTCGCACAAGCCGCTGGCCGAACTCATCAGCCACACCGACCGCATCCCGGCCCTGACGTGGAACGCCGACGGGTCGCTGCTGGTGAGCGCCGGCTGGGACACGTCCGCCCGCGTGTGGCGGCCGGACACCTCGCCCGACCCGGTGGTGCTGCTGAACAGCCACGCCGACCAGGTGCTGCTGGCCGCGTTCAGCCCGGACGGCAAGTTGCTGGCCACCGCCGACTCGGACAACGACATCCACCTGTGGTCGAACGCGGCGGCGGCCAAGGCGCGGTTCGTCCTCCGCGGGCACGAGGACGAGATCCGGGCGATGGCGTTCAGCCGCGACGGGACGAAGCTGGCCACCGCCGGGGCGGACCGACAGATCCACGTGTGGGACTGCACCGACGGGCGGCTGCTGGCCGGACCGAACCCGAGCGGGCGGCACGACCTGGCGGTGGTCGGCGGGCCGACCCCGCTGCTGGCCAGCACCGGCGCCGCCCGGTTCCGCCTGTGGGCGATCGCCACCGGCGACCCGGTGCCGCCGCACGACGACGGCCCGGCGCACGCGGTGGCGGCGTCGGCCGACGGCCGCTGGCTGGCGGTCGGCGGCACCGACCACATCACCCGCCTGTACGACCTGACCGCCCCCGGCTCCGCACCCCGCCCGCTGGAGGCCACCAAGCCGCCGATCGGCGCGCTGGCGTTCGCCCCGGACGGCTCGATCCTCGCCCAGACCAGCCCGGCCGACGGCCTGGTGTGGCTGTGGAACCCGGCGGCCGACAAGACCGACCCGGACCTGATCCTGATCGAGGCGGCGGACGGCTGCACGCTGGAGTCGGTGGCCGTCCACCCGAACGGCAAGCTGGTGGCCGTCGGCGGGGTGGACGTGCTGAGCACCGGCGAGCGGGACGGGGCGGTGTGCGTGTGGGACGTGACCACCAAGCAGCGGGTGCTGACGTTCGACACCGGGGTGTACTCGGTGGCGTTCGACCCGCAGGGGCGGTTCCTGGCCGGGGCCGGGCTGGCCGACCGCGTCCACGTGTGGGACCTGACGAGCGGGGAGCAGGTGTTCGCGCTGGACGGGCACCAGGAGCGGATCCACTGCGTGGCGTTCAGCCCGGACGGCAGCTACCTGCTGAGCGGCGGGGACGACATGACGGTGCGGGTGTGGGACGTGCTGAGCGGGCGGCTGGTGGTGGCCCGCGAGTTCGACAGCCCGGTGCGGGCGCTCGCGTTCTCCGCCGACGGCGGGCTCCTGTTCACCGGCAACGGCAACACCACCTGCCACCAGATCGAGTTCAAGAAGCTGCTGGAAGACTGAGGGTGATTTCCTGCGGGCCGGGGGGCGTGAGCGACCGGAGGTTCTGAGCCGCGGAGCGGCGGCGGCCCGTAGCCAGGGGTGGAGCGAGCGACAGCGAGCGCAACCCCTGGACCCCGAGCCAATCGCACAAGCCCCGGAGGGGCGTCTGATCACCACGTCAGGCGCCCCTCCGGGGCTTTGCCTTACGGCGTGATGCCCAGGGGTTCCGTCGCTCCGCTCCGTCACCCCTGGCTACGGGCCACCACCGCTCCGCGGTGAAGAATTCGGGTCGCCAACCGCTCCGGTCGCTCATACCCCCGGCCTGTCAATTGCCCGGCTCCCTTTTTTCTCCCAGCCTTCATGAAGGGTTGGCCGTCGACGGTCGTCTACTGTGGGCGCCGCCCGGACCGGTCCGCGGTGGCGCTCTCCACATCATGACGAGGACGTACAGGATGATCCGCAAGTTGCTCGCCGCCGCCGTCGCCGTGGCCGCCGTCGGGTTCGCCTCCGCCGCCGAGATCAAGTCCGGCCCGCAGGCCGGGGAGAAGGTGCCCGGCCCGTTCACCCCGCTGAACATCAACGGCCCGACCGCCGGCGAGAAGCAGTGCCTGTTCTGCCGCCAGGGGGACAACCCGACGGTGGCCGTGTTCGCCCGCACCGCCGACTGCCCGTGCGCCGAGAAGCTGATCAAGAAGCTGGAAGAGACGGTGACCGCCAACGCCAAGTCCGGGCTGGGCAGCTACGTGGTGTTCCTGAGCGACAGCGACAAGCTGGAGGGCGACCTGAAGAAGATGGTGGAGAAGGCCGGCCTGAAGCACGTCGTCCTGTCCATCGACAGCCCGAAGGGGCCGGAGAAGTACAACATCGCCAAGGACGCGGACATCACCGTGCTGGTGTACAACGAGCGGAAGGTGGTCGCCAACCACAGCTTCGAGAAGGGCAAGATGACCGACAAGGACATCGATGCCATCGCCACCGAAGCGGCCAAGATGGGCAGCAAGTGAGCGGGTGAAGTCGGTTAACACCACAAGCCCACGGACGGCCGTCCGTGGGCTTTGTTCGTCACTTCTTCTTGTCCGGCACCGGCTCCATCACCACCCACACCTTCGACCCGAGCGGCGGGATCTTCTTCGCCACCGCCTCGAAGATCAGCTCCCGCTCCTCCTTGCTCACCTGCACCGGCAGATCCAGCATCGAATCCATGAAGTTGGAGATGGAGATCACCTCGCCGTTGTTCGCCAGGTAGTACTCCGGGTCCTGCGGCCGGTCCGGGTTCTTCACGAACCGGCTGCCGGCGAACACCCAGTCGTGGGCCATCGGCTTGTTGGTGGTCTTGTCCAGGATCCACTCCTGGGCCGGGTGGGTGAACGCCTTCCCGCCCTTCGTGTAATGCACGCTGACGCGGATCGTCTGCCCGCTCGCCGGCTTGTACTCCGGCTCTTCCGTCTTCGGGTTGATCCACTGCACCGGCTTGCCGTTCTTCGCCCCGGCCGCCAGCAGCGCCGCGTGCAGGAACCGGGCGTCGATGTCCGTCCGCAGGATGGCCTCGTGCTCCTTCGTCTGCTTCTTGCACACGAACACCTCCAGGATGCCCTCCCGCAGGCACACCTCGGCGGCGAACAGCACCCGCTTCTCCCCCGTCTCGGGGATCTCCAGGTACAGCGTCTTCTCCTGGTTCAACTCTTTCAGCACGGACTTGTCCGACACCTTCGGCGGGTCCGGCAGCTTCTCCGCGTCGGCCGTCTTGTCGTCCGGCAGAGTTGCCGGCGGGTCGGACGTGTCGTCTGCGGGAGGCTTGGAGGTTTTGGCCGTGCGAACCGGCGGATCATTCCTCGCCGAGTCGGTCCGCTCACGGGCCTGGTAGATGAGCAACCCCACCGTCCCGGCGACGACGGCGACGATCAGCGCGACCAGGGCGAACAGCAGCGTGCGCATCGGACGACCTCGGCGGGGCGGGTTCGACACGGCTCGAAGCAAACCGGGTGCCACGTTCAGCCTAGCGGGGTTCCGGCCGGGGGCACAACGGGAAACGCCCACCGAGGATTCCCCCGGTGGGCGTTGGGTGGTCGGGCGTGGTCATCCGGCGATCAGCGGTCCGGGGTGCGGTCGAGCTTCTCGACCACGCTCACCTGATACCCCAGGGTCTCCAGATGCCGTTCGAGCCGCCGGGCCTCGTGCCGGGTCTGGGCGGTGGTGTAGTAGTGCCAGTGGCCCC
>CANJKY010000521.1 GCA_947474875.1 Gemmataceae bacterium | reverse complement strand
CCTGCCGACCGCGAGCCGGACGTGGGTGACGCCCGGCCGCGGCATCAGCGGGGAGGTGGGCGGCAGGCGGGTGGAGGTGGGGAACGCTGACTCTTCGCCGCGACCAGCGGGAGCGGCTGAGCATCCACCGCTCCCGCTGGTCGCGGCGAAGACGACAACGCCGGTTCACGTCCTCGTCAACGGCACCCCCGCCGGCACCCTGCACCTGACCGACACCGTCCGGCCTGAAGCCAAGGAGGTGGTCGAGTCCCTCCGCCGGTCCGGGGTGCGGGTGGTGCTGCTCACCGGCGACCGCCGCGGGCCGGCCGAGGCGGTCGCCGCCGAGGTGGGCATTTCGGATGTGATCGCCGAGACGCTGCCGGCGGACAAGCAGGCGGCGGTGCAGAAGTTGAAGGCCGAAGGGCGGCGGGTGGCGATGGTCGGCGACGGGATCAACGACGCGCCGGCGCTGGCGGCGGCGGACGTGGGGGTGGCGCTGGGCACCGGCACCGACGTGGCGATCACCGCCGCCGGGGTGACGCTGGTGCGGGCGGACCTGCGGGGGGTGCCGGCGGCGGTGCGGCTGGCGACGCGGACGGTGCGGACCATCCGGCAGAACCTGGGGCTGGCGTTCGTGTACAACCTGCTGGCGGTGCCGGTGGCGGCCGGGGCGCTGGTGCCGCTGGGCGGCGGGCTGATCTCGCCGGTGTGGGCGGCGGCGGCCATGAGCCTGAGCAGCGTGAGCGTGATCCTGAACTCGCTGCGGCTGAACCGGGCGGTGTGACTGTGAGTGGTAGGCACACTCCGTGTGCCGTTCTTCAGACCAGAACGGCACACGGAGTGTGCCTACCACTCACAGAACGGATCTACTCCCAGATCACCGTGTCCACCGCCCGCCGCACGGCGTCGCGGGCGGCCTGGTCCGACCCGTAGCAGGTGGCGACGAAGAAGACGGTGAGGTCGGCCCGCTGCACCACCGTCACCTCCCGCACGATCTCCCCCTTCTGGCCGGGGTGGCTGAACGCCAGCCGCACGGCCGGCTGCCCGCCGGCGGTGGTCGCCGTCCGCTTCTCCTTCACCCCCCACTTCTGCCCGCCGATCGGGTTGTCGGCCAGGAACTTCTCGAGGTCCGCGTCCGGCACCGGGTTGGCCACCTCCACCTCCAGCATCGCCCGGTCCCCCTTCGGCGACATGTACGACACCAGCACCTTCGGGCGGGGGAGCGGGCCGGGCGGCGGCTCCGCCCGCGACTGCATCAGCCACCCGGCCGGCGGGGTGAGGGTCAGCCCGGTGCGGGCGTTGCGGTACGTCGGCTCGCGGACCAGCGGCGGGGCGTGCGGCCCTTCCCCGCACCCGGCAACCAGGGCGACGGCGGCGACGGCCGGCAGCAGGCGGGGGTGGGTCACCACTCGGCCCCCACCGTCTCCCCGCCGGCGCGGGTGGCCAGCGCCCGCAGCACGGGCACGTCCGTACCCGTCCGCACCGGGCGGACGGACCCGTCGGCGAACGCGAACTGCACCAGCCCGGGGTGCGGGGAGAAGAAGTCGTCCGGCTCGGCCCACGGGTCGTGCAGCTTCTTGAACCCGACGCGGGCGAGCGGCATGGCCGGGGCGGGCAGCATGACCGACACGTACACCGGGGCGGCCGGGGTGGTGGTCACCGTCCCGTAGGTGACCGCCCCGGCCCACGGGGCCTGGGCCAGGATGCCCGCCCGCTCGCCCACCGCGATCGTCTGGCTGGTGCCGTCGGTCACCTCGCCCACCTTCACCCGGCTGTTGGCGAACAGCACCCCGCTCCCCGGCTTCACCCCGAAGAACTCGGTGCCGTTCGCCCCGGAGTTGCCGGCGTAGCTGTTGGTGGCGGCGGACAGGACCGGGAAGGCGTACGTGTCCGCCACGTCGAACACCCCGGCCCGGGTGTCGGCCGGGCAGGTGTACACCTTCAGGGTGGTGGCCGCCAGCCCGGGTTCGGACTCGCCGATCGGCAACTGGTAGTTGATGCGGCGGGAGAGCGGGTCCTGTTCCACCTGCGGCAGCAGGACGGCCGCCCACCCCCACCCCGGGTTGTAGCTGCGGAGGAACTCGATCGGCGGCGGGCGGTCCCACACCTTGGGTGTCACCCCCCCGGGGACGACGACCGGTTCGGTGTAAATGAACCCGGGCGGGAACCGCCCCTGCGCGGCGGCGTACCCGTGCAGGGCCAGCCCGATCTGCTTCAGGTTGTTCGCGCAGCCGACCCGCGCCGCCGCCGCCCGCGCCTGCTGCACCGCCGGCAGCAGCAGCCCGAGCAGCACGGCGATGAGGGCGATGACGACCAGCAGCTCGATCAGCGTGAACCCGCGGTGTGACCGCATGGCGTGCCCCCGCCGGTGTGACGAACGCCCGTTTATAGTACCGGCCGGGCCGGCGGGCGGCGCCTACTCCGGCAGCCGTAGCTCGACCGGCGGCAGGGCGAGCGTCGGCGACGCCGGCGGGATGTGAACCGGGAACCCGAGACGGCCGTCCTGGCCGCGGTGGAACCCCCGCTCGTGCCAGTACACCAGCCGCCACCGGCCGGACGGCGCCTTCTCGATCTCGAACCGCCCGTCCTTGTCCGTCACCGCGAAGTACGGGTGGTCGAACACCCGCAGCCACGCCCGCATCCACGGGTGGATGTCGCACCGCACGGCCGCCGGCCGCGGGTCCGCCCGCAGCGGCCCCTTCACCGCGTCCCGGTTCGCCTCCAGCGTCAGGTTGTACTCCAGCCCGCACCCGGCGCAGTTCACGTTGTGGCGGATGGGGGCGGAGTTCTTCACCCGCACCGTGTCCCCGTCGCGGGCGGCGATCACCCGCGGCTCGAACCGGCAGTCCGGCTGATCGAGGGCGTGTTGCGCCGGCGGGTCGTCGCGGAGGGCGGGGTGAACGGATCGCGGCGGGAACGTGGGGGACTGTTCGTCGTCGTCCGGCCGCAGCCACACCACCACGTTCCGCACCCCGCGGGTGGCGGCCTCCACCTGCAGTTCATCCGACAGCAGCTCCCGCCCGCGGCAACAGGCGTCCCGGTCCGGTCCGGCCACGGCCAGCGGTGCCGGCTTCGGCAACTCCAGGTCGGCCGGCCACACCACCCGCCCGCGGAGCGTCACCCAGTCGTACACGGGTGGCGGGTCGGTAGGTGCCGGCGCTTCAACCGAAAGCGGAGTTGGGTCGGGAACGGCCGGCCGGTGAGCCGCCGCGACCGCGACCAGCCCGACGGCGATCAGTCCGCCGACCACCACCGCCAGCTTCGTGACCAGCGACACGCCGCCGGCCGCGTTCACCAGTGTCGCCACGGATGCCGGCACGGTGCCGGTCGTCACCGCCGTGAGCGTACCCTGCACCGCCGCGGCCGGGGGCGGGGCGGCGAACCCGGTGTTGGCGAAGATTGCCCCGGCGAACAGCACCGTAGGCAGGGTCGCCCCGCGGAGCGTCAACCGCCCTCGCAGCACCTCCCGCGCCTCCGCCAGCCGCCGCCGCAGGGTGAACACCGTCCACCCGAGTTCGGCCGCCGCCTCGTCCTGCGTTTTCCCTTGCAGGTAGCAGGCGATCAATGGCCCGCGGTGGCGGTCGGGCAGCCGGCCGAGTTCCTCGTCCAGCACCCGCAGCACGTCGTCCCACTCCGGCCCGCCGCGGTCGGCTTCCGGGGCGGCGTTGTCCCGCGGCCGGCGGGCGATCGCGTCCCGCTCGATCTGCTTCACCCGCACCTCGCGGCGGGCGGCCCGCTTCGCCACCCGCGTAGCCACCCCGAACAGCCAGTTGGCCAGCGACGTGCGGAGGGTCAGCCCGTTCGCCTTGCGGGCCAGGACGACGAACACCGCCTGGAACGCGTCCTCGGCGAGTTGCTCGGAACTGGTGGCGCGACGACACACGCCCCACACCAGCGGGCCGTGCCGGTCCACCAGGGCGGGGAAAGCGGTCGGGTCGCCGGCGGCGAACCGGGCGAGCAGGGTGCGGTCGTCCGGGGGCATGAAGTGAAGTGTGCGGCCGACGGGGGTGATGATCAAGATTTGCAGACACCGGCGGGTTGGGCAGCGGGCGGCCGTCGTGGATG
>CANJKY010000520.1 GCA_947474875.1 Gemmataceae bacterium | reverse complement strand
GCGGGTGCGGCGGTGGACCACAAGACGGCCGTCGACCGGGCGGTGAAACTGATGCAGTCGAAGCAGGCGAAGGCGTTCGACCTGTCCGGCGAGCCGTCGAAGGCGAAGGAGCAGTACGGCAGCGGCAAGTTCGCCGAGGGCTGCCTGATGGCCCGCCGACTGGTGGAGATCGGGGTGCCGTTCGTGGAGGTGAACCTGGGCGGGTGGGACACCCATCAGGACAACTTCAACCGGGTGAAGAACCTGTGCGGGCAGGTGGACACGGCCCTGAGCGGGCTGGTCACGGACCTGAAGGACCGCGGGCTGCTGGACAGTACGCTGGTGGTGTGGATGGGCGAGTTCGGCCGCACCCCGCACATCAACACCCGCGGGGACAAGCCCGGCCGCGACCACTACCCGAAGGCGTGGAGCCTGGCCCTGTTCGGCGGCGGGGTGAAGGGCGGGCGGGTGATCGGGGCGACCGACAAGGAGGGGGCGACGGTGGCCGAGCGGCCGGTGAAGACGGGCGACTTCCTGGCGACGGTGTGCGAGGTGCTGGGGGTGGACCACACGAAGGAGAACATGGCCGCCACCGGCCGGCCGATCCGCATCGTGGATAAGGGGAATAACCCGTTCACCAAAGACATCGTGTGAATTAGGGTGACGAATCGAAAGCCCGGGGACGGCCGTCCCTGGGCTTTCGGCTTCGACCACTTCAACTCTTCCCACCCGTGGCAACCTCGGCCAGCGTGAACCCCTCCGCCGCCCCCGCGTGTCTCCGTACAACAACGCTTCCGTACCGGAGACCCGCGATGGCCGAGGCGACCGACGACCTGAAAACCCTCGAAACCCAGGCGCTGGCCGAGTTGGCCGCGTGCGGCGACGAGCCGGCGCTGCGGGCGTGGAACACCAAGTTCTTCGGCGACAAGGGGCTGATGAAGGCGGCGCTGTCGGCCATCGGAAAGGTGCCGAAGGAGCAGCGGGCGAGCTACGGCCAGGAGGCGAACCGGGTGAAGGTGGCGCTGGAGTCGGCGTACACCGCGGCGCTGGAGAAGGCGAAGGAGGAGGCGCTCGCCACCAGCCTCGCCACCGACAAGTTGGACGTGACGCTCCCCGGCCGGCCGGTTCGCCGCGGGCGATTGCACCCGGCCACGCAAATCCTCCGCGACATCTACGCCATCTTCGCCGACCTCGGATTCCAGGTGTACCGTACCAACGAGGTGGAGACGGACGAGCTCAACTTCGAACTGCTGAACATGCCGCCGCACCACCCGGCGCGGGACATGTGGGACACGTTCTTCACCACCACGCCCGGCACCGTCCTCCGCACGCACACCAGCCCCGGACAAATCCGCCTGATGCGGGAGACCGCCCCGCACCCGGTCCGGGCCATCCTGCCCGGCATGTGCTACCGGAACGAGGCGATCAGCACCCGCAGCGAGATCCAGTTCTTCCAGGTGGAGGGGCTGGTGGTCGGCGAGGGCGTGACGATGGCCGACCTGAAGGGCACGCTGACGGCGTTCGCCCGGCGGATGTTCGGCCCGGACCGGCAGATCCGCATCCGGTCGAGCTACTTCCCGTTCACCGAGCCGAGCATCGAGGTAGACATCGACTGGCCGAAGGACGACCCGAATCGCGATCGGCTGACCAAGGGCACCGGCTGGCTGGAAATCCTCGGGGCGGGGATGGTCCACCCGACGGTGTTGCGGAACGGCGGGTACGACCCGGACAAGGTCACCGGGTTCGCGTTCGGCATGGGGCCGCAGCGGATGCTCATGCTCAAGCACGCTATCGACGACATCCGCCTGTTCTGGCAGAACGACCTGCGGTTCCTGAAGCAGTTCTGATGGTGCTGCAACGCCGCGAGCGGCGGTTACTTCGCCGCTCGCGGCGTTGCGACAAGTGAAATCCCCCCACAACACGGGCGAACCAGTCCGGTAGAATGACGTGGTCGTTCCTCCCCGGAGGTTGCCGATGTCGCTCCGCCCGCTGGTGCCGCTCGTCGCTTTTGCCCTCGCCCTGCCGTCCGTGTCGTTCGCCCAGGAGAAGACGGACGGCGCGGGGGTGTACAAGAAGGCCGTCCCGTCGGTGGTGTGGGTCCACTCGAAGCGGTCGAACGGGCTGGCCACCGGCAGCGGGTCGCTGGTGGACAAGGACAAGCGGCTGGTGCTCACCAACTACCACGTCGTGCAGGACAACCCGTCGGCCACCGTCTTCTTCCCGTACTTTCGCGACGGCCACCCGGTGGCGGAAAAGGAGTTCTACAAGGACCGGGCGAAGCGGTACGGAATCGCCGGCAGGGTGATCGCCCTGGACAAGAAGGCGGATCTGGCGGTCATCCAGGTCGAGCACGTCCCGGAGAAGACCGACGCCCTGCCGCTGGCCGCCGGCAGCCCGGAGCCGGGGGCGAACGTCCACTCCATCGGCAGCGCCGGCAAGTCGGACGCCCTGTTCGGGTACGTGAAGGGGTCGGTGCGGCAGGTGTACAAGAAGGACTGGAAGGCGGAGCTGGAGCCGCGGAAGATCGCCCGGTTCGAAGCGAAGGTGATCGAAACGGATTCGCCCACCAACCCCGGTGACAGCGGCGGGCCGCTGCTGAACGACAAGGGCGAGCTGGTGGGCGTCACCCAGGGCGGGGCGGTGAATGCCCAACTGGTGAGCACGTTCATCGACATCTCCGAGGTGAGGCAACTGCTGAACACGTCAGCGGTGAAGGGGGCGAAGGCGGACAAGGCGGCGAAGAAGGTCCGCACCACGCCGACGGTGAGCGACGGGGCAAAACTGTTCTCGGACGCCGCGGTGAAGGCGGCGAACGAGGCGCTGGCCGACCTGTTCAAGAAGGAACTGGACGTGATGATCGAAACACACAAGTCGGCCACTTCGGACGAGAAGAAGCTGGACGACCTGCGGAAGGCGAAGCCGACCGACCGCACGGCGTTCATCCGCGACTGGACGCACGAGCGGATCCGCAAGGCGGACGCCGACCTGGGCATCCTGATCTGCGACGACCCGAAGTCGCTGTACGTGGACATCACCCCGGAGATGAAGGGCCGGCTGCCGGCGGACACGGTGAAGAAGGTGGTGGACGCGCTGACCGACGGGCTGCGGACGAAGAAGCCGGACGACGCGCTGAAGGCCGCGGTGAAGGTGATTCAGGATGCGTGGAAGGAGAAGAAGTGAGCGTGCTGATCGTGTGCGACGACCTGATGTTCACCAGCAAGGTGACGGCGACGGCACGGGCGCACGGGCTGACCGCGGCCGTCGCCCGCACCCCCGCCGACGCGGCGCGGAAGGCGCCGCCGGCCGGGTGCGTGATCGTGGACCTGCACCTGCCGGGGCTGGACCTGCCGCAGTTGCTCGCCGACCTGCGGGCCGGCTCGCGGGCGGCGGTGATCGGGTTTGGCTCGCACGTCGATGTGGAGATGCTGAAAGCCGCCCGCGCCGCCGGGTGCGACCGGGTGATGCCCCGCAGCCAGTTCGTGAAGGAGTTGGAGGCGAAGCTGCCGGAGTGGGCCGCCCAGACGGCATCATGACGGCGGGAAAAACCCGGCCTCGCCCTCGCACACCGTCATCCGCGACCGCAGCAACTCGACGAACCGGCGGTACTCGTCCGGCCCCCACCGCAGTTCGTCGCGCAGCCGGCGTGCGGCGTCACCGGTGTCCGCTCCGAACCCGCCGCCGGCATCGTGGAAGTCCTGTGTCACCACCACGGCCGGCACCAGTTCCGCGATGCGATCGGCGAACCGCGTGGCGTCTTCGATCGGCAGCGTCGGGGTGACGCACACGCCGAGCGGTATCCCGGCCGATTTCAGTTCGTGCAGCGCTGTCCATCGGCGGTCGAGTGGCGGGGCTTTCGGCTCGAACCGCTGCCGCACCGCGTCCGAATCGGTGGGGACGGTGAAGTTAACGCGGACGTGTTCGAACTGCGACAGCACGTCGATGTCCCGCACCACCAGCGGCCCGCGGGTCTGTACCACCAGCCGCGGGCGGTGGCAGGTCATCGCCTCCAGGATGCCACGACTCAGCATCAGCCCGCGCTCGGCCGGCTGGTACGGGTCGGTCACACTG
>CANJKY010000519.1 GCA_947474875.1 Gemmataceae bacterium | reverse complement strand
CGTCCACCGACAAGCACCTGTACGCCGTCGATCTGGCGACCGGCAAGGAGAAGTGGAAGGCGAAGCTGGGCATCATGAAGGCGTCGCCGGCGGTGCGGGGCAAGCGGGTGTACGTCGGCGACGTGGAGGGGAACGTGTTCTGCGTGAACGCCGAGACCGGCGAGGTGGTGTGGAAGTACACGTCGGAGGTGGGCGGGGAGATCGCCAGCGGGTGCAACTTCCACGGCGAAAACGTCCTGGTCGCCGCCCAGGGCATGCCGGTGACGTGCCTGGACAAGGACGGGAAGAAGGTGTGGGAGTTCGCCATCGACGGCGGGTCGAACGGGTCGCCGACGGTGAGCGGCGACCTGGTGTTCGCCAGCGGGTGCGACAGCGCGTTCCACGCCATCGACGCCAAGACGGGGAAGGGGCTGTGGGCCGTCGAGTTGGGCGGGCAGGCGGCGGCCACGAGCGCCGCCGCCGGCGACTACGCTTACGTCGGAACCGTCACCAACCAGGTGTTCGGCATCGACCTGAAGGGCAAGCGGAAGGCGTGGGAGTTCGAGCCGGCCCGCAAAGCCCAGGCGTTCTACGCCTCCGCCGCCGTCACCGACGCTCTCGTCGTCACCGGCAGTCGGGACAAGAAGGTGTACGCCCTGGACCGCGGCACCGGGAAGGAGCGGTGGTCGTTCGTGACCGACGGTATGGTGGACGCCTCGCCGGTGGTGGTCGGCGACCGGGTGTACGTCGGCTGCCTGTCGTTGCCCGGTGAGTTCTATGTCCTGGATCTGAACACCGGGAAGAAGGTGCAGCAGATCACCCTGGACGGCGGGGTGTGCGGGTCGGTGGCGGTCGGCCCGGACTGCATTCTGGTGGGCACCGACAAGGGGTCGGTGTTCTGCCTGGCGAAGTAGCCCAACAGCCGCCGGCATGCAAGACCGGGTACAATTCCCGGTATCCCTTGAGTCCCGCACCGACCCCGGACTTGCCATGAGCGTCGCCGCACCCGACCAGGAAAAGACCGGCCTGGGCAACTACTTCATTGCCAACTACCCGCCGTTCTCGTTCTGGAAAGCCGACTACCTGTCCGACGCCCACGCCGCTCTGAACCGCCCGCCGGTGACGGGCACCCCGCTCGGCCTGTACCTGCACATCCCGTTCTGCCGCAAGCGGTGCAAGTTCTGCTACTTCCGCGTATACACGGACAAGAACGCCAAGGACGTGGGCACGTACCTCGACGCCCTGCTGAAAGAGGTGGAGTTGCTGGCGAAGACGCCGTGCGTCGGCGGGCGGCACCTGGACTACGTGTACTTCGGCGGGGGCACGCCCAGCTACCTGAGCGCCGACCAACTGCGCGGGCTGATGACCCGGCTGAAGGAGATCATGCCCTGGGACCACGCCCGCGAAGTGGCGTTCGAGTGCGAGCCGGGGACACTCCAAAAGCACAAGCTGGAGACGCTCAAGGAGGTCGGTGTCACCCGGCTGTCACTGGGGGTGGAGAACTTCAAGCCGGAGATCCTGCAGTACAACGGGCGGGCGCACCTGGAAGAGGAGGTGTACCGGGCGTACGGGTGGGCGCGGGAGGTGGGGTTCGACCAGATCAACGTCGACCTGATCGCCGGCATGGTGGGCGAGGACTGGGCCAACTGGCGGGAGTGCGTGGCGAAGACGATCAAGCTCGACCCGGAGTGCGTCACGATCTACCAGATGGAACTGCCGTACAACACGCGGTTCTCGAAGAGCCTGCAGATGCACGACTCGGACGAGCCGCCGCCGGGCAGCATCGCCGACTGGCCGACCAAGCGGGCGTGGGTACAGTACGCGTTCGACGAGTTCGTGAAGGCCGGGTACGAGATCACCAGCGCCACCACGGTGATGAAGGACCCGAAGAAGACGCACTTCGTGTACCGCGAGGCGCTGTGGACCGGGGCGGACATGTTCGGCACCGGGGTCGCCAGCTTCGGCCACATCAACGGCGTCCACGTGCAGAACGTGGACACCTGGGAGGCGTACATCGACAAGCTGGACCGCAACGAAATCCCGCTCGGCCGGGCGTTCCCCACCACCGAGCGGGACCGGCTGATCCGCGAACTGGTGCTGCAACTGAAAACCGGCCGCCTGGAGCGGGCTTACTTCACCCGCAAGTTCCGTGTGGACGTGGTGGACGAGTTCGCCGCCGCGTTCGGGCAACTCCAGGCGGACGGCTGGCTGACGGTGTCCGCCGACGCGGTCGAGACCACCCCCGCCGGCCTACTTCAGATCGACCGCCACCTGCCGGTGTTCTTCGACCCGCAGTACGTCGGGAAGCGGTACACCTGACCGGCGTTCACTTCGTCGCCGGAGGTGTGATCTTCACGAACGGCTTACCCTTCTTGTCCAGGTTGCGGTTCAGGTCGATCGGGTCGAACTCCACCTTCGCCCCGCCGGCCGGGATGTCCGCCTTCGCCGCCCACAGCACCGCGTTCACCACCACCCGGCGGAAGCTCTCGTCGCCCCAGTTGCGGTGGTTGTGCCCGCCGGTGAACCCGAACCCGCGGCCGCCGTCCTTCCGCTCGTAGGCCCACGCCATCGTCTCCAGCCGGCCGAGGTACTTCTTCGCGTCGGCCGTGCCCCGCCGGTCGTCCGGCGGGGTCGCTTGCAGGATCGGCGTCACGCCCTTGGCGTCTTTCACGTCCGTCACGTCGCCCACCCAGTGCATGTTGAAGTACCACTCGTCCTGGATGGAGAACGGCTTCACGCCGGCACAGATCGGGTGCTTCGGCAGGCTGCGGACGTCCGCCACCCAGTGCGGGTTGGTGCTGGTGCGGGGGTCGTAGTACCCGCCCATCCAGTTCACCACCGTCGCCCCGTGCTTCGGCTCGTAGTCCACCGCGTAGTGCAGGTTCAGCCAGCCGACGCCGTTATCCATCAGCTTCTGCATCTTCGCCAGCCGGTCCTTCTGCACCACCGGGTGCCCGCCGCGGCCGTCCATGTAGAACAGCACCGCCGCCGCCCCGTCGAAGATCGTCTCGTCCTTCGGCCAGCCGTCGCGGGCCATGACCGGCCACACCCCAGCGTTCTGCTTGAGCAGGTTCATCAGGATGGAGGTGCCGGCGAAGAACTCGTGGTCGCCGGGGCCGTGGCTCTTGCTGCCGGCCACCAGCACCACCTTTTTCCCCTTGAAATCGGCCGGCGGCGGCGCCTCCAGCGGCACCTTCGACTGGTCGTAGGGGTCGAACCCCAACGCCTTGATCTGCTCCGGCGTGGCGCCTTCCTTTTTCGGCTCCTGGGCTACGGCCCAGACCGGGAACACGAGGAGGGTTGCGAGCGTCACGCGGCGGGAGAGCATGGCAGGTTCCTGTAATGCGGGGCGGTGGCGGCCGGTATCCCTGCCAGCAAACCGCGCCGGGCGGCGGATGGCAAGCGGAAACCCCGGATGATCCCTCATGGCCGACCTGATCCTCGCCGACCATACTGACGGCACTTCGCTTCACCCGCCGAGGCCAGCGGTGATCCCGACCCCGACCGTCGAGAGCCTGTACGCCCTGTTCCCGGACCAATCCGACCGGCCGGTGTGTACGCCCATCCGCGGGGACGAGATGCCGGAACCGTACCGCTCCCTGCTCGTCCACACCCACCACATGACGGTGACGGTCGAGCGGTTCTACGGCGACGCGGTGGACGTGCGGGTGCTGGAAGTGGCGCGGTCGGGCGACGAGTACGCGCGGAAAATCCTGCTCACGCTGCACGGGTCCGGCGAGGTAGTACAACTCGGCATCGTGCAGATCGACCTGAGCCAACTGAGCGATGTGGTGCGGGCGCAGATCGTCGAGCAGAAGACGCCGCTCGGCCGGGTGCTCATCCAAAACAACGTGCTGCGGCACATCCAGCCGGCCGGGTACTTCCGGGTCGAGCCGTCGGCGGAGTTGGACCGGCTGTTCGGCCGGTCCGACCGGCAGCCGACCTACGGCCGGCTCGGGGTCATCTTCACCGACGGCAAGCCGGCGATCGAGGTGCTGGAGATATTGGCAGCGGTTCCCTCGTAGCCGCGACCCAGCGGGGGAGCGCGGTCCAACACGCTCCCCGCTGG
>CANJKY010000518.1 GCA_947474875.1 Gemmataceae bacterium | reverse complement strand
GTCGGCCGAGGTGTCGGGGTTCCTCACCGCCGTGAGCGAGCGGTTCCGCCGGAACATCCACAGCGAGGACCGCACGCCCACCCCGGCGACCGGCGAGACCGGTTTCCGCATCGGGCGATGAACCTCACTTCCGTGTCCGCCTCTTTCCCTCCGTCCGCTCGTTCCGCGTTCGGAGGCCCGCCGTGACCCGCAAGGTCGTCTACTTCCGCCAGTGTCGTCTCGTGAAGCCGATCCCGAACGGGGAGAAAGTCCTCGTGTCGTGGATCCCGGAGCGGTTCGCCAACCTGAACGGCGTCGTCCGCCTGCGGGACGAGGACAAGACCTGGGAGGACGGGTGGGTGGTGCGGTCGGTCGGGTCGAACCAGCTGGCCGAGGCCGACCTGCCGGACTTCCACGAGCTGAGCAAGGCCCACCTACGGGCGACCGGGGACGCGGAGTAGTTGACTTCGTGGCACCGGCGGGCCGCTGGTGGCACGGAGACAGGTCGGGTCGCCGAGACCCTGTGGCGGGGTAGCCGCCTGCAACGCGGCCGGAGCGGGTTCGATTCCCGCCGGCGACTTCGTGTTGACTCCCGCAGCCGGCCGCGGCACAACACCGGCATGAGCCCAGCCGAACTGCTGCACGACATCCGCACCACCCGCATCGGCCTCGCCCCGTCCGCCATTCACGGCATCGGCGTGTTTGCCCTCACCGACATTCCCGAGGGCACGCGCGACCTGTTCTCCCCCCCGCGGCCGTGGGTGCCCGTGCCGGAGGCGGAGGTGGACGCCCTGCCGCCGCACGCCCGCCGGCTGGTGCAGACGTACTGCCTGTGGGACGCCGGCACGTACTACTTGCCGCCGGCCGGGTTCCGCGTCCTCGACGTGGTCATGTACCTGAACCACTCGGACCAGCCGAACCTGCGGCCGGTGGACGGCGGGGACTACTACGTCACCACCCGTGCCGTGACCGCAGGGGAGGAACTGACGGTCGACTACGGCACGCTGGAGGTGTAGCGAGCCGGTGCGTTGACGCGCACGCCCGAACCGCGTACCCTCTGACCGTCCCGCCTGTCCCTCCCCGGTCGGAGCCACCTCATGCTTTCCCGCCGTCAGATGCTGCTCGCCTCCGGCGCCGCCCTCGTCCCCGCTTGCACCCGTTGGGCGACGGCCGCCGACGCCGCCGACCCCACCCGCGTGTTCACCGACGGCAAAAAGCCGGACGACTTCCGCCTCCGCGGGCACAAGACGCTGAACGACTACTTCCCGTTCACCCCGCCGAAGACGAAGGAGGAGTGGGCGAAGCGGCGGGAGCGGGTGCGGGAGCAGGTGCTGGTGTCGCAGGGGCTGTGGCCGATGCCGGAGAAGACGCCGCTGAACGCGGTCGTCCACGGCAAGATCGACCGCGACGGGTACACCGTCGAGAAGGTGTTCTTCGCCAGTATGCCGGGGCACTACGTGTGCGGCAACCTGTACCGGCCGAAGGCGGGGGGAAAGAAGCACCCGGCGGTGCTGTTCGCGCACGGGCACTGGGCCGCCGGGCGGTTCCAGGAGGAGAACGAGGCGACGGCGAAGGCGATGGTGGCCCGCGGGGAGGAGTCGGACGTGGAGCGGGCGAAGCTGTTCATGCAGGCCATCCCGATCACCCTGGCGAAGCTCGGGTTCGTGGTGTTCCAGTACGACATGGTCGGGTACGCCGACAGCACCGCCATCAAGCACGTCGCCCGCTCCGGGGTGCCGGCCGGGGACGGGTTCGCCGACGCCGAGGGGGAGCTGCGGCTGCAATCGCTCATGGGGTTGCAGACGTGGAACAGCATCCGGGCGGTCGACTTCGTGCAGAGCCTGCCGGACGTGGACGGGGCGAAGATCGGCGTCACCGGGGCGAGCGGCGGGGGTACCCAGTCGTTCGTGCTGGCGGCGATCGACGAGCGGATCACGGCGGCGGTGCCGGCGGTGATGGTGAGCACCGCCATGCAGGGCGGGTGCGTGTGCGAGAACTGTAGCCTGTTCCGCGTCGGCACCGGGAACATCGAGTTGGCGGCGCTCATCGCCCCGCGGCCGATGGCCCTGCCGAGCGCGAACGACTGGACGAAAGAAATCCTGACGAAGGGCTACCCGCAACTGAAGCAGCTGTACCGGCTGCTCGGGGCGGAGGAGAACGTGACCGCGCGGGCGTGGCTGCGGCTGCCACACAACTACGGCCGGCCCAGCCGCGAGTACATGTACGAGTTCTTCCTCAAGCACCTGAAGGGGCAAGAGGAGTCCATCCCCGAGCCGGCGTTCGCCCCGCTCCCGCCGAAGCAACTGAGCGTGTTCGACGCCGACCACCCGCGGCCGAAAGACGAACTCGGGGCGAAGGGCCTGCGGCAGAAGATGGCCGAGGCGAGCGATCAACAGGCGAAGGGCCTGAAGCCGGACGAACTGCGAAAAGCGCTGCGGGCGATGCTGTGCGACGAACTGCCGGCCGAGATCGCCATCCGCCGCGGCCCGGAGGAGTCGAAGCACGACGGGCTTGTCCTGCACCGGGCGGTGCTGGGGCGGAAAGACGAGGCCGACGCGGTGCCGCACGCCGGGGTGATGGGGCCGAAGTTCAAGGGCGATTCGGTCGTCGTCTGGGTCCACCCGAATGGGAAGGCGTCGCTGTTCGACGGGGAGAAATTGGCGGCGCCCGTGAAGGCGCTGGTAGACGCCGGGTGTGCGGTGGTCGCCCCGGACGTGCTGGGGGTGGGCGAGTTGGCGATGGCGAAAGGGTTCGCGGTGGACAAGACCTATGCCGGGTTCACCTACGGGTACAACCGCAGCCTGTTGGCGAACCGGGTCCACGATGTGCTCACCACCGTCGGGTTCGCCCGGTCCCTTGGGGCGAAGACCGTTCACCTGATCGGCCTCGGCGAGCTAGGGCCGGTGGCGGTGCTGGCGAAGGCCGCTGCCGGGGACGCGGTGAAGAAGCTGGCGGCCGACCTGCACGGGCTGGAGTTCGCCAAGATCACCGACCCGGCCGACCCGCTGATGCTGCCTGGGGCGCTGAAATACGGCGGGCTGCCGGCGTTCCTGGCCCTGTGCCCGGCGGACGACCGCTGGGCGGTCAACCCGAACGGCCGGGAACCGGCCGACCCGGCGAAGGCGGTCGAGTGGGTGCTGAAGTAACGGCCGCCCGGCCGGGAATTCGCCTCAACCCCCGGCGCGAACGTATTTACCGCCGCTGAACCGTCATCTATACTGAACGCACGCGGGGGGGCGGTGGCGGGTTTCGCCACCCCCACCCGCCAGCCTACGAGCGTCCGGCGTGAAGGCGATCATCTCCGACATCCACAGCAACCTGGAAGCCCTCCAGGCCGTCCTGGCCGACATCAAGTCCCAGGGCATCACCGACATCTACTGCCTCGGGGACGTGGTCGGGTACGGCCCGAACCCCCGCGAGTGCGTGGACCTGGTGATGGACTGCAAGCTGGTGCTCATGGGCAACCACGACCAGGGGGCGATGTTCGACCCGGACGGGTTCAACGCCTCCGCCGAGCGGGCCATCTTCTGGACCCGCCAGCAGCTCGAATCCGGCCCGGAACCGCGGGCGGTGCGGGAGAAGCGGTGGGACTTCCTGGCCGAACGCCCCCGCCAGCACAAGGACGGGCACTACCTGTTCGTCCACGGGTCGGCTCGCAACCCGCTGAACGAGTACGTATTCCCGGAGGACATCTACAACCAGCGGAAGATGGAACGCATCTTCACCCTGGTGGACAAGTACTGCTTCCAGGGGCACACGCACGTGCCCGGCGTGTTCACCGAGAACTACCAGTTCCACAGCCCGGAGGACGTGAACAGCGCGCACAAGCTGGACGGCACCAAGACGCTGTGCAACGTCGGCTCGGTCGGCCAGCCGCGGGACGGCAACTGGCGGAGCTGTTACGTGGTGCTGGCCGACGACACCATCAACTTCCGCCGGGTCGAGTACGACGTGGAAAAGACGATCAAGAAGATCTACGACATCCCGGACCTGGAGAACTTCCTCGGCGACCGGCTGCGGGAAGGGCGGTAGGGTGAGCGGTCGAATCTGGTGAGCGGCCGGGTTCACCCCGGCC
>CANJKY010000517.1 GCA_947474875.1 Gemmataceae bacterium | reverse complement strand
CTGGGGGGGGGGGGGGGGCCGGTCCGCCGCGCGCCCTGGCCCGCCCGGCCCCACGCTCGGGAAAGTGGGGAGTTGCTATGGCCGGCAAGGGCGGCGGGTCGTGGAAGGTGGCGTACGCCGACTTCGTGACGGCCATGATGGCGTTCTTCCTGGTCATGTGGATCGGCGCGCAGGACGTGAAGGTGAAGCAGGCGGTGGCCAACTACTTCGTGGACCCGTCCGGGGCGTCGAAGAAGCCGGTCAAGTCCGGGGCGGTGTTCGACAAGCTGAGCGGCGGGGCGGTGCCGGACGCGGAGAAGACGGCCACCGGCCGCGGGCGGAACTCGTACAGCAGCCCGACCGAGGGCAGTTGGGCGACCAAGCTGGTGGGCGAGGCCATCTTCAGCGACGACAAGGTGGCGGCGTACTGGCGGGAGCAGGCGGCCAAGGCGAAGCGGGCGGCGGCCGACTCGCCCGAGGTGCAGGGCCGGCAGAAGACGGTGGAGGAGGTGGCCACCAAGGCGATCGCCAAGCAGATGCGGGACGAGATCGCCAAGAGCATCCCGACCGCGGCCGGGGGAGTCTACCAGGACCTGTTGTACGGCAGCGTGTCGGAGGTGAACTGGACGGAACTGGCCGAAGACCTGGTGCGGGCGGACAAGCAGTAACAAGCGGCTACTCGAACAGGCTCCGCACCGGGATTCGCAGGTCCGGGAACAGCTTCGGCGAGGTGATCTCGTCGCCCAGCCCGAACGCCCGGTTGAACTCCTCGCTGTACACCATCACCGTCGTGTCCGCCGGCTCCACCAGCCACACCTCCGTCACCCCGGCGGCCAGGTACTCGCTCACCTTGGCGAGCACGTTCGACGTCCGCTCGGACGGCGACCGCACCTCGACCGCCAGTTCCGGGGCCGGCCAGTACCCGGCCAGTAGTGGGCCGCGGGGCACCCGCTCGTAGCTGTAGAACGCCACGTCCGGCCCCCGCATGGTGTCCGGCCCCCGCTCGGTGATCACCCCGGAGTCGTTGGACACCACCCGGCCGAGACCGTGTTGCGTGACGTAGGCCTTGAGGGCGGAACCGATGTTGAGGCAGACGTACCCGTGGCTCGGGGTGGGCGAAGGCATCTCGACGATCACTCCCTTCACCAGTTCGGTGAGCCGGCCGTCGTCGGGCAGGGCGGCGTACTCCTCCGCCGTGTACAGGGCGGGCGGGGCGGACGTGGTGGCGGTACTCATGTGCGGCTCCGGGTTTAACCTCACAGGATACGCCCCGTGGGTCGGCCGGGGCAACGGCAACCGTTTTCCCGTCGCTCTCCCCGCCCCCATCCGCTATCGTGGACGGCACCCCGCCTTCACCCTTCCGGGTGCCCGCCATGACCTTCCCGCACCCCACCCGCCGGGCCGCCCTCCGCGTCGGCGGGGCCGGGCTGTTCGGCCTCACCTTCCCGCAGTTCGTCGCCGCGACCGACCGGGTGAAGAAAGCGAAGGTGAAGGCGGTCATCTTCCTGCACCAGTGGGGCGGGCCGGGCCAGCACGAGACGTTCGACCCCAAGCCGGACGCGCCGGACAACGTCCGCGGGTGGTTCACCAGCCCGATCGCCACCGCCGTGCCCGGAGTCCGCATCTGTGAGAAGCTGCCGGAGATCGCCAAGATTCAGGACAAACTGTGCGTGGTGCGGTGCATGGCGCACAGCACCCGGATGAACAACCACAACTCGGCCGGGTACTACTCACTCACCGGCGTGCCCCCGCCGACCGACGACCAGCGGCTCCGCGACTCGCTCGACCTGTTCCCGGCCTACGGCAGCATCGTCAGCAAGCTGGCCCCCGCCCCGCCGGGGGTGGCCACGTTCGTCAGCTACCCGCACGTCATCGCCGACGGCAGCATCACCCCCGGCCAGCACGCCAGCTTCCTGGGCAAGAGCCACAACCCGCTGTTCGTCGCCGACGACCCGAACAAGGACAACTTCCGCCTGCCCGAACTCACCCTGCCTGAGGGGGTCAGCCCGCAGCGGCTGGAAAGCCGCACCGACATCCTCAAGCTGATCGACGGGCAGACCGACCTGCTGGAGAAGTCGGCGGTGGCGAAGGGGGTGGACGAAAGCTACCAGAAGGCGGTGGCCCTGCTCACCTCGCCCACGTTCAAGACCGCGTTCGACCTGACCCAGGAGAAGCCGGCCACCCGCGACCGGTACGGCCGCACCACCTACGGCCAGGGGTGCCTGCTCGCCCGCCGGCTGGTGGAGGCCGGGGCGAAGTTCGTGAACGTATACTTCGCCCGCAGCATCGGCGGGGCCGGCCAGGGGTGGGACTACCACGGGTTCCGCGGGGAGAGCGTGCCCGACCGGCTGAAGGAGTTGATGCCGATCACCGACCAGACGCTTCCGGCACTCGTCACCGACCTGGCCGACCGCGGGTTGCTGGATTCGACGCTGGTGGTGTGGGCCGGGGAGTTCGGCCGCACACCGAAGATCAGCAGCAACGGCGGGCGGGACCACTGGCCGAGTTGCTACAGCGTCGCGCTGGCCGGCGGCGGGGTGAAGGGCGGGTACGTCCACGGCAAGAGCGACAAGCTCGGGGCGCTGCCGACCGACGGCCGGGTGACGCCGGAGGACCTGGCCGCCACCATGTTCCACGCCCTCGGTCTGGACCCGGAGACGGAAATCCGCGACTCGCTCAACCGCCCGCTGCCGATCAGCCGCGGCAAGCCGGTGGGCGAGTTGTTTGCGTAGCATCCCGCCCGGCCGTCGAGTACACTCTGCTTGTCGGTTCTCCCACCCCACCGAGCGGTTCGTCATGCCACGAACGGTTCGTCTTGTAGTCATTTTCCTGGTCGCGGGGTCGGTCGCGCTCGCCGACGAGCCAGCGAAATCCGGCAACGAGCAGTGGGCGTATCGGCCGGTCCGCCGCGACCTGAAAGGGAGCGTGGACGCGTTCGTCCGCGCCAAACTGGCCGAGCACATGCTCACCCTGGCGGCCCCGGCGGACAAGCCCACCCTGCTCCGTCGCGTCACGTTCGACCTGACCGGCCTGCCGCCCACCCCGGCCGACCTCGCTGCGTTCCTGAAAGACGATTCGCCCGACGCCTACGAGAAGGTGGTGGACCGCCTGCTGGCGTCCCCGCAGTTCGGCGAGCGGGCGGCGCTGTTCTACCTGGACGCGGTGCGGTACGCCGAGACGGACGGGTTCAAGGCCGACGACCCCCGCCCGCACGCCTGGCGGTACCGGGATTACGTCATCGCCAGCTTCAACGCCGACAAGCCCTACGACCGCTTCCTGAAAGAGCAGATCGCCGGCGACGAGTTGTTCCCAGGCGACACCGCGGCCGTCATCGCCACCGGGTTCCTGCGGCACTACCCGGACGAGTACAACGCGGTGAACTGCGAGCAGCGGCGGCAGGAAATCCTGAACGACATCACCGACACCGTCGGGGCGGCGTTCCTCGGCGTGACCCTCGGCTGCTGCCGCTGTCACGACCACAAGACCGACCCCATCCCGCAGGAAGACTACTACCGCATCCAGGCGGCGTTCGTCGGGTACAAGCCAACGGACGTGCCGCTGGATGCGACGGCCCAGGCCGAGTACGAGCGGAAGCTGAAGGCGTGGGAGGAGAAGACGGCGGACATCCGCAAGCAGATGGCGGACATCGAGGAGCCGTACCGGGCGAAGGCGGTGGCGAAGGAGCGGATGCGGTTCGACTCGGACTACGCCAAACTGCTCGACCTGCCCGAGGAGAAATGCACGCCGTTCGAGCGGCAAATCCGGGCGATGGTGGCGGCGCAGGTGTACTCGGCGAAGCGGGTGCCCGCCAGCTCGCTGGCGAAGGGGGCGGACAAGGAGAAGTGGGAGGCGCTATCGAAGGAGCTGGCGAAGTTCGACGCCGACAAGCCGAAGCCGCCGACGACGGCGATGGCGATGAGTGAGGTCGGCCCGACCCCGCCGCCGCAGCGGTTGCTGAAACGCGGCAACTGGCGGACGCCCGGCAAGGAGCTGTCGCTCGGCGTGCTGACCGCGATCACCGAGGACGTGCCGAAGGCGAAGCCGACGGAGAAAACGTCCGGCCGCCGCACCGTGCTGG
>CANJKY010000516.1 GCA_947474875.1 Gemmataceae bacterium | reverse complement strand
GCTCCTCCGGCTTCTTCGACATCATCCGGCGGACGACCGCGGCCAAACCGGCGGGCACGTCCGGGCGGTACTGGCGGATGTCCGGGATCGGGTCCAGTTGGTGGCGGATCAGCTTGTCGATCGCCGTCCCCTCGCTGTACGGCGGCGCCCCCCGCAGGGCGTAGAACAGGGTGCAACCGAGGGCGTAGATGTCCGCCCGGTGGTCCACCGTGCTCGAGTTCTTCGCCTGCTCCGGGGCCATGTAATCCGGGGTGCCGACCACCGTGCCGTCGCGGGTCAGGTCCACCTGCGTGCTGTCCTCCTCGACCAGCGACCGCACCAGCCCCATGTCCAGAATCTTCACCGCCGCCAGCCCGCCGGTGCCGGGGATGGCCCGCTCCCCGCTCACCAGCAGGTTGCTCGGCTTGATGTCCCGATGTACCAGACCCTTGTCATGCGCGTGCTGGAGGCCGAGTGCCGCCTGGCGGATGTACTCGGCCCCTTCCGCCGGCACGATCGCCCGCTTGTCCTTCTGCAACTCCTTGGTCAGCCGGGACAGGTCCATACCCTCGACCATCTCCATCGCCAGGTAGTACCGCCCGTCCACGTCGTCCGCCTCGAACAGCTTGACGATGTTCGGGTGGTCGAGGGCGGCGGCGGCGCGGGCCTCCCGCTTGTACCGGGACACCACCACCTTGTTGGCGAGCAGGTTCGGGCGGATGGTCTTGATGGCCACCATCCGGTTCAGCCGCGTCTGCACGGCCCGGTACACCTTACCCATCCCGCCCTCGCCGATCCGCTCCAGGATCAGGTACGGGCCGAAGATCAGGTCGGCGGCCCGGCCGAGTTGGATCTTGCGGTGCTGGTATTTGGTGACGCACCCGAGGGCGGAGAGTTGGTCGGCCAGCCGGCCGGGGTCGTTCCCGCAGGCGCGAAACGCCTCCTCGGCCGCCGACAGGTGCTCGGCGGACACACGACCGCTGTCGCGGAGTGCGGCGAAGAGTGGGCTGACCGTCGCGGTATCCATCTCCGAGTTACCAGCCCCTGTTCCGTCGGTAGTAAGAGCCGTCTACGGTCCAGTGATTCTACCTCTGAATCCGGCCCCCGTGTCGGAAAAATACGAGGGACGGTGGTGCCGGATAACGCTCGGAAACGGGCGGGGTGTGCGGGTCCGGCGAAAAACTGAGGGCGGACCGTTGGGAAATCGGCCAACGGCGGCCGAAAATGGTGGTTGAGTAGACTATGTGAGGTGTCGCCATGCCCACCGCAGACCAGCCACTCACCCCGGAACCGTATTCCCCCACCCCCCGCGAGGCGGTCGGCGACCGCTGGGCGTTCAACGCTTTCGCGGTCTTGTTCCTGCTCACCCTCATCGCCGGGATGGTGAACTTCATCGGCTCGTGGTGGAAGTACCGGAGCTGAGTTGGGGTTAGCCACAACCAGTCAGGTCGTCGCCAACACCCTCAAGTCCCCGTTCCGCTTGGTCAGCCCTGTGCGGTCGAGGAACTCGCAGATAGGCACCGCGAACTTGCGGGTGGTGCCCAGCAGGTCGCGGATTTCGGCCACCGTCAGGCCGGGTACGGTAGCCAGTTTCTCTGTCACCCGCTTCCGCATATCAGCGTCGGCGTCGGCGTGCAGGTAGATGTCGTCCGTCACCCGCACCAGGAACCCCTCGGCCACCGCCACCTCGAAGATGTCCTTGAGCGCCGCCGCGTTCCCCGCCGCCTGGTTGGCGAAGCTGCCCGGCTCGGGCGGGGTGAACCCGGCCTTCTTGTGATCGTCCACTATCTTATCCTTCAGCTTCCGCTGGTTCGTGCTCAGCTTCGGCTTGAAGTCCGCCCGCGCCAACCGCTTGGGGTCGCCCACCAGCTTCTTCTGCTTGATGAACCGATCCGTTACGGCTTGCAGCAGCAGGTCGTCGCCGACGTAGTCCAGCCGGGCGAGCACCTTCTGCCGGTCGTGGTTGGTCATCAGCGGGAACTGCTCGTGCAGGTTCGCCAGCACGGTCAGCAGCCGTTCGCCCAGCTCGTTCACCCGGTCGGCGTGGAGGAGCAGCTTGCGGTTCGGTGGCAGGGCGAGTTCGACCAGCGTGCCGGCGGACACGAGTGACGAAGTTGTGGCGTCGAGTTGGTCCGGGGCGATGCCGGCGTCGCGGAGCAGGTCGGCCGGGACAAACCCGCCGAACCCGGCGAACCACGCCGCCTCGGTCGCCCGCTTCACCGGGTCGTCGCCGGCCAACCGCTCCACCCGCTCCAGCACTTCCAGGTTCCGCCGTCGAATCTTGGTGCCGGCCGGTTGAAGCACCTGCCCGCCGCCCAGGGTGTGTTCGGCGGACGAGTCCCGCAGTACGAACGGCTGACCCCACACCGTCGTCACCGGCTCGTCCAGGAATAGTTGGGCGAGCGCCCACTGGCCGGGTTCGATCACGTCCGCGTCGAGGACGGACACCGTCGCCATCACCTCGGCGGTGCCGACGTGCAGGCGGCACGGCAGGCGGTGCTTGAGCGGCTTACGGTTCACGGCCAGCGCGTGTAACCGCACCGTCAGCACCTTGCTCGGGGCGAGGAACCCGGGTGTGGCCAACTCCTGCCCGCGGCGGACCTGGTCGTGCGGCACCCCGGCCAGGTTCACCGCCCCCCGCTGCCCGCGGTGCAACTCGTCCGCCGGCTTGCCGTGGTTGTTCAGCGCCCGCACCCGCACCCGCTCGGTCGTGCCGTCGCCCTTGTGCCAGTCCAATTCGTCGCCCACCTTCACCGCCCCGCTGACGATCGACCCGGTGACGACGGTGCCGTGCCCGGCGACGGTGAACGAGCGGTCGATGGGCAGGCGGAACGGATGAGCCCCCTCGCCGGGCGGGGCGATCTGCCGGCACAGCCCCTCGATCGCCGCCTTCAGTTCCGGGATGCCCTGCCCGGTCATCGCCGACGTGGGGATGATCGGGGCGTCCTCCAGGAACGACCCCCGCACCAACTCCCGCACCTCCAGTTCGGCCACCTCCCGGGTGATGTCGTCCACCAGATCGGCTTTCGTCAGCGCGATCACCCCGTGCCGCAAACCGAGCAGTTTGAGGATGTCCAGGTGCTCGCGGGTCTGCGGCATGACGCTGTCGTCGGCCGCCATGATGAGCACCGCCAAGTCGATGCCGGTGGCCCCGGCCAGCATGTTTTTGACGAACCGCTCGTGCCCCGGCACGTCCACCACCCCCAGCCGGTAGTCACCGACGGTCAGATGGGCGAACCCGATGTCGATGGTGATGCCGCGGGCTTTCTCTTCCGGCAGGCGGTCGGTGTCGATGCCGGTGAGCGCCTTCACCAGCGACGTCTTGCCGTGGTCGATGTGGCCGGCGGTGCCGAGGATCAGGTCGCGGGGCATGGTTCGGACGGGCCTGGTGACGCCGGCGGTACGGGGATACAGACGCTCGCCGCCGAACGGTCATTCTAGCAGGCCGCCGCTGGACGCGCCCCGCCGCCCGCGACATACTGTCCCCTGCCGCCCTCCCCCATCCGAGTCTGCCATGCGATTCCTCCTCCCCGCCGTCATCGCCCTTGCCCCGCTCGCCGTCACCGCCGCCCCGCCGAAACCGGAGAAGTTCGACGACACCGGGTTCGAGACCGTCTTCGACGGCAAGACGCTGAAAGGCTGGACGGTGTCGGCCAAGACCGGGCACAGCGGGACGAGCAAAAACAAGAGCGGCGGCAAATGGGTTGTGGAGGACGGGGCGATCGTCGGCAGCCAGGACGTGCCGGGCAACGGCGGCATCATCATCACCGACAAGAAGTACGGCGACTTCGAGGTGGCCCTCCAGATGCGGAACGACGACGGCCCGGACAGCGGGCTGTTCCTGCGGAGCACCGACACCGGCAAGTGCTACCAGGCGATGATCGACTACCACAAGGGCGGGAACCTGATGGGCATCTACGGGGAGGGGTTCCCCGGCGGCAAGCCGCACGTGCAGAACTTCAGCTTCATCAACAACGTGACCGAGATCAAGGTGACGGAGTACAAGCCGTTCCCGTGCCCGGTGTCGGCCGAGGACTGGAAGGCGTTCTGGAATCCGAAGGAGTGGAACGAACTGCGGG
>CANJKY010000515.1 GCA_947474875.1 Gemmataceae bacterium | reverse complement strand
GTTCAACTCGCCGGCGTCGTCGCGGAACGGCCCGTCCCCCCGGCGGACGAGGAACTTGAGTACCCCGTACCGGTACATCTGCCTGTCCTTGAGCACCTTCACCGCGTCCGCCGCCCGCTTGTCCAGCGAGGTGGCCAGGTCGTCGTCCGACCCGCGGGCGGCGGGCAGGGCGAGCACGACGGCCGCGACGGCGGCGGGCAGGCAACGGGTCATGGGGCGAACTCCTGGGTTACATCGTTAATGCCGTGAGGGGCGGCAGGTGTTACACGTTGGTGGCACAGGCTTCCAAGCCTGTGTCTTCAGTACACACAGGCTTGGAAGCCTGTGCCACCAGGAGTTCGATTACCCCCCGCCGCGGACGGTCCGCATGAGCACCGTGTCGGCGTGTAGCGGCAGGTATTCGATCGGGTTCTGCACCCGCTTCACCTCGTCCCCTTTCCCCCCGGCGCCGATCTCCCGGCACATCTGCGGCACCCGCCCCTTCACGTACTCGGCCAGCCCGCGGGCGGTGAGTGCCCCGTCCTTGTACGCCCGGCGGTCCGGGCCGACCGCCTCCAGCAGGGCGGCGGTGAACAGCCCGTGCCGCAGCGCCGGGTGCTCGAAGGATTGCTCCCGCGCCTCGCACGCGGCCAGCACCAGCGGGCCGTGGTCGCCGGGCAGGAACCGGCGGACGGCGTTCTGCTCCAGCGCCTGCCCGGCGTGGCACACGTCCAGCAGCACCACCTTGCGGCAGTTCACCTCGGCCAGGGCGTCGAACAGCTCGGCCGCGGCCACCGACGTGGCGGCCGGGTTGCTCACGTCGAAGTCGTTGCAGCAGAACACCAGCCGCAGGTTCTTCAGCCCCTTCACGCTGTCCATCGCCAGCGTCGGCTTGCCCCCCTTGGCGTCGCCGACTACCGCCCCGTGCCCGGCCACGAACACCACCAGCAGGTCGGTGGCCTTCGTCCGCCCGGGCTTCTTCAGCTCGGCCAGGTCGGCCAGCAGCTTGGCCCGCGCCGCCTCGGCGTCCGTCTTCTGGGTCAGCCGGCCGGCCGGGAAGAACCGGTTCGACCCGACGTGCCGGCCGAACTCGGCGGTCAGGGCGGCGGCGTCGGCGACGGCGAACTTCAGGTCGTCGAACGACCCCCGCGCCCCGGCCGAGGCCAGCCGGTGCTGGCCGTAGTCGTTCACGCCCACCGCCAGGGTGTACAGGCTGGCCGGCGGGGCCGGGCGGGGGTCGGTCACCCAGTGCGTGTCCGTCGCCCACCCGCCGGCCGGGTTGAACGTGCGGACGGTCACCTGGTTCTCGCCCGGGCGGAACACGTCCCGCTTGAGCACCGCCTCGCGGGTGAACTCCCGCTTCCCGCCGCCCGGCCACTTGCCCAGGCGGTGGTCGTTCACCCACAGCTCCACCACCTCCGGCATCAGGTCCACGTCCTCGCTGCGGGGGGTGACGGTGAGCGTCACCGGGATGTCCGCCTCGCCCACCCGCGTCACGTCGATCTTCAGCCCGACCGGGGCGACTTCCGTCTTGGCGAACGACAGCGGCTGCTGGGCGTTCTCCCCGCGGGCCTCCAGCAGCGCCTCGCCCAGGTCCCGCTTGGCCATGAGCAGCTTCACCGCCTCCGGGTTGTGGTACTGGTCGGCGAACTCCGCCAGCTTGTGGAACCGCGGGGTGCCGGCCCGCACCGGGGCGTTCACGTGCCAGCCCACCTGCCGGTCGCCGTTGGTGGACGCGGCGTAGTACGACCCCTTCCACATCCACGCCACCCACTCGGTCATCTTGCCGGCGGCGTCGAACTGCGGGTACAGCTTCCACAGCGGGCGGTGGGGCAGGGTGGTCTGGGTGAGCCGCGGCTGTCCGCCGCCCTTCGGCAGCACCCCGAACATGTGCGTCACCCCGGACTTCGCCTCGGCCAATTGCTTCAGGGCGGCGGCCGGGGTGCCGGCCGTCGGCCGCCCCTTCCGGCGGTCGAACGTCAGGTCCCCGCTGACGGTGAGCAGGTCGATGCGGTCGTCCACTTGCAGGCCCGCTTCCCACGCCGGGCTGCCGACGGTCACCTCCGTCACCCGCAGCGTGTCTTCCGCCGTCGGCTCGAACCTGGCGCCGAGGGCGGGCGGGGCAGCCGACTTGTCCAGGGCGAACGCGGCCAGGGTGTGGTCCGCCCCGGCGGTGACGAACCAGGTGCCGTCCTTCGCCGCCGCGATGCCCAGCACCTCGTTCAGGTGGCCGAAGTAGATGCGGGCGGGGGACAGCACGGCCGGCACCGGCCCGCCGGCCGGCGGCAGGTCGAACAGCGAGCACCCGTGGTAGTGGCCGACCAGCAGGCGGGTGGGGGTGCCGGCCTTGGCGTCGGCCGGCAGGAACGTGTAGCACGTCGGGTCGTTGAACCGGGCCGGGTCGATGTCCAGCCGGGCTTTCTTCCCGTTGCCCGTCACCCACCACACCGCCCGGTGGTCGGCGTCCGGCACCACGGTCCACCCGTCGGCCTCGCCCACCGCCCCGACCCAGGTGCGGCCGGCGTCCCCGGTGTCCTCGGTCCGTTTCGACGCGTTCAGGTCGAACCCGTGCCAGTCGCCGGCGGCGTGGGCGTTCGGGTGGGCGGCCTTCGGGTCGCGGGCGGTGCGGAACCGCAGCAGCTTGCCGGTGCTGGTCATCTCGACGGCGAACACCTTCCGCCCGGCCCCGCGAGCCACCGCCAGCGGCTTCGCCGCCCGCATGTCGTACACCGTCACCTCGTCCGCATCCCCGCCGGCGACCGCCAGCCGGTCCTTCGCGGTCGGGTGGAACGCCAGCGCCTCGGCCCGACCAGGGTGACTCAGCTTGCGGCCCGGCTCGGCTTTGTCTTTCGGGGCGTCGTACACCCAGATTTCGTCGTCCTGCTCGGCGAAGAACCGCGGGCCGGTGCCGGAATGCGGGACCAGCCGGCCGACGCCGACCGCGATCATCCCGGACGTCGGATGCACTGCCACGCTGCGGGGGAAGTGATCGGCCGGCAGTTCCAGCCGGGCCTGGGTCTTGCCGTCCAGCGACTGCACCAGCACCCACTTTTCGGACAGGGCGACGACTAGCCCCTTGCCATCTGCCGTCCGCTCGGCCTTGAACACCCGGCCGGGGTGCAGCTTGTTCTCGCCGGCACCGGCCTTGGCGTTGAACAGTTCCTTGCCGACAGGGGCCGCGGCCTCCGGGTTGGCGGTCAGATCGGCGGTGATCGGGCACTCCAACACCTGTCCCATCCGGCACACCGACACCACCGCCTCGCCCTGGAAGTACACCAGCCGGGAAGCGAAATCTCCCTGGCGGAGCAGCCCCTTCTCGGCCAGATCCTGCTTCACCTTCTTGTCAGTGATGTCGTGCCGGCCGGCGAGCACCGGGGCGGACCAGGTGCGGCCGTCCTTGTCCTCGGCCTGGATGGCCGGCGTCCACACCCATAGGCTGCCGTCGGCCGTGCCGAACGCCACCCGCTTGCCGGCCGGGTCGAACGCGACGGCGGTGACGGCGTCGAAGTGCCGCCCGCCGTCCTTCACCTTCGGCCACGTCAGCGCGGCCACCTTCCCCTCCGTCCCGCTTCGTTCCAGGATGGCGACGGCGCTGGTGATCAGGCCGACCCCGCCGACGGCGATCCGCTTGCCGTCCGGGGAGATGGCGATCGCCTTGATCCCGCCGCGGCCCTCCCGCCACGCCGGCCAGCGGAGGGTCTCGCCCTTCCGCGGGTCCAGGTCCAGCCCGTCGGCCGTCGCCGGCCAGCCGCGGACCACCTTGTCGTCCCCGGCGGCGAACAGGAACTTCCCGTCCGGCGTGAACCGCACCACGTCGCAGGTGCCCACCCGCCCGCCGGACTGGTACGTCATCTCCGGCTCGTCGCGGGAGCGGCGGTCGATCTGGTCCTGGGCTAACCCGACGGCGGCGAGCAGGACGGCGGCGGAAGTGGCAACCAGCGAACGCACGAACATGACGACACCCGGGAGGGAACCAGCCACCTTCCTGATGCGGACGGGACTCGGACAGCGGACACGGATTCTGGACGGCGTTCTTGGGTTAGCCGCGACCCAACGGGGTGCCCGAACATCGCGCACCCCGGTGGGTCGC
>CANJKY010000514.1 GCA_947474875.1 Gemmataceae bacterium | reverse complement strand
GAAATCCTTCCGCTCCTTCGTCCCCACCGGTTGGATTCCCTTCCACTCCTTGCGGACGGTGAGCGTCACCTCGAACGCCTTCGCCTTCGCCTGCCGCTCCTTCGCCGCCGTCACGAACGGCGGGTCGTCGGCCGCGACCGCGGCGGGGATGAGCAGGAGGGTGAGTACGGTTCGCATGGCGGCACCGCCAGACGTGCAAGGTGGGTCTCGCCGGCTGACGCCGACGGGCCCACCCTACGGGTTCCAATCTGAACCGCCGATGAGCAATCACTCCGTCGCTGCCGGCTGGTCCGCCCGGTTCCGCGCCAGGCGGCGGACCAGCACCACCAGCCCGGCGAACACGGCCACCGCCCCGCCGACCACCAACAGTGAGCGGTTCAGCGTCGGCGGCTCCTTCTTCTCCGCTTCTTGTTTCTCGGCCTGTTCGCCGAGTAACGGGTAGCCGTCGTCCCCGACCTCCGCCGTACTCCGACTGTCATCCCCGATCACCGTCACCCGCCTACCCGGCTGGAACCGCACCCGGAACGTGTCCGCCGGCACCGCCTCTCGTACCGCGAACGACTCGAACGTGACCGACACGACGGCGGTGGCTTCCGGATCGCCGGGGTACGGCTCGACGGCCGTCCACCGCACCGGCGCCCACCCGACGCGGTCGTCCGCCCGATACTCGATGTCGGTGGTGCGGCCGCCGCGGTCGGTGTACCGCACCGGCAGGTAGTCCCGCTGGGTGTCCAGCCACACCCGCTCGACCGGTGGCGGTTCGGCCGGCGGCGGCGGCGGTTTGCCGTCCAGGGTGACGCTGATGCCCCCGCCCACCCGCGGCGGCCAGGCGTACTCGCGGCACACCCGCCCGCCGATCGTCTCCTCCTTCCCGGTGGCCGTCACCTCGGTCAGCGCGAGCCCCCCGCGGTACGCCCAGCGGAGCGGGTCGAACAGCCCGTGCCACCGCGGGCGGAACGGGTCGTCCGTCCGCCGGGCGGTGCTCACCCGCGAGATCTGGCTCTGGTTCGCTTCCGGCGTGTCGAACTCGGACCGCAGGCCGAGCCAGGTGCCGTCATACGCGACCTGCATGGCGTGCCGGTTCAGTCCCAGGCTGGACAGCACCGGGTCGTTCAGCTCGCTCCAGTACAGGTCGCCGTCGGTGATCAGCCGGGCGGCGGACGTGTGCGCCACCGTCCGCCGGGCGGGCGGGGCCGGTTGCACCTGCACCACGTTCCGCCACTCCTGCACCACCGCCAGCTTCGCCTCGAAGGCCGTAGCCGCCTGTTGTCGCTTCCTGGCCGCGGCCAGGTGTGGCGGGTCGTCCGCCCGCGTCGGCGCGGTCAAGGCGACCGCGAGTAAGAGGATCGGCAGCGTTCGCATGACATTTTCCCCCAGGGCGATCCGACGGAATGAACGGAATGATCGGGCCGGCGTTGGCGAACCCCGGGCGCCGGCCCAACAAGGACGTGCCCACTATCTCACACCGCGGGGGAGCGACCAATGACCGTCGGGGCCGAATCGCGCGGGCTCGCCGCCCACGCGGCCAGGGTCAGTCCGGCGTTCGCCAGCCCGATCACCCAGTGGGCGGTGCTGATCCACAGGTACGTCTCGTGCCACAGGTAGAACGTGGCTCGGTCGCCGCGGGAGATGGTGTCGCCGTCGAACATGGCGTCCAGTTTGGGGTGAAGCCCCGCCAGCCCGGCCAGCAGCGCGAGCGACACCGCCCACAACCCGGCCCGCCACCGCCGCCGCCGCCGGCTCGGGTCCGCCCCGGCGAACACGTCCCAGGCGAACAGCCCGTGCCAGATCAGCCCGATCAGGTTCAGCCAGTTGGTCACCTGTTGCGTCACCGCCCCCTGCCGCAGGGCGTCGCCGAGCACCTCGGTGCCGACCGGCACCACCACCCCGGCGTAGAACACGAACCCGCCCTGCCACAGCAGGAACGCCTGGAACACGAGGAACCGGCGGGCGAACGTCATCAGTGCTGCGGTCATCCGGGTAAAATACGACCGCCCGACCGCTGCGGGGTCGTGGTTTCGTCCAGCCCGCCCGGTTGTGACGGCTGTTCGGGCGCCCGTCCGGACCGATCCGGCTAATTGCGGTGAGACTCCGGCCGGCCGGCGCGGTAATTTGGGAACAACCGGCCCGCCGAGGTACACCGTGGACACCCCCCCTTCTAACGCCGGGCTGCTCGCCGCCAACCCCGCCCGCGGGCTGACCGCCACCGTCTGTTCCGTCCTCGCGGCCGTTTGCCTGATCCTGTTCGTGCCGGTCATCTACCTGTCCGTCGACCTGCTGGCGTGGCACGGGCGGGTGTCCGGCGACGACCCGAAGGCGGCGGTCGCCCGGTGGGTGTCGAACGAGGCGGCCGAGCGGGTGGCCGCCGCCCCGCTCTCCGGGCACGGCATCCTCGGCACCGTCTCCCGCACGGCCGACCACTGGACCGCCCCGCTGGTGTCTGCTCTCACCTCATGGAACCGCTGGGGGTGGACGAACGAGGGGCTGCTCACCGAACTGTTCGGCGCCTCGGTGGTGCTGCTCCTGCTTCGGGTGTTCCTGCTGAACGCGGCCGCGCACCTGGCGAGCGGGGCGGCGATCGAGGCGGCCCAGAAGCTGCGGCGGGACGTGTACAACCACTGCTACCGGATGAACAGCCTGGCCACCCACCCGGAGCAGCAGGCCGAGGCCGGCGAGGTGATCACCGACAAGATCGAGCGGATGCAGGACGGGTGGATCGCCGCCCGCACCACCCTCGCCCGCACCCTGGCGCTGGCGCTGGCGGCGGCGGTGGTGCTGGTGCTGGTGAACCCGTGGGTGGGGCTGGCGGTGCTGTTCCTGGGCGGGCTGGTGTGGCTGGTCGCCGGGCAGTCGGCCGCGTGGTTCCGGCGGGACGCGCGGCACGCCGAGCGGCGGGCGGCGGCCCGCGCCGCCGACCTGCGGGAGAGCCTGCGGCTGATGCTGACGGTGAAGTGCAACCTGACCGAGCGGTTCAGCCAGAACCGGGTGGAGCGGCAGTTGGGCGACCTGTCCAAGGCGGCCCGCCGGCGGTACCGCGGGGAGGTGTTCAGCCGCCCCACCCTGTTCACCGTGGCGGTGCTCACCGGGGTGGGGCTGGCGTACCTGGCCGGGCGGGTGGTGCTGGGCGGCGGGCTGAGCCTGGCGGCGGCGGTGGTGCTGGCCGCGTGCGGGGCGACGCTGGTGCTGGCCACCGGCCGGTGGATGGGGGCGTTCGCCCAGGCCCGGCGGGCGAAGGGGGCGGCGGCCGACGTGGCCGAGTTCCTGGACCGCCGCACCGACGCCGCCCAGCCGATCGACGCCGAGTTCCTCCAGCCGATCAGCACCCGCCTGGACCTGATCGAGGTGAGCTACCGCGAGCCGGGCACCGGGCGGATGATCCTGGAGGGGGTGTCGATGAGCGTGCCGGCCGGCTCCCGTGCGGCCGTGCTGTGCTCCGACCCGGCCGAGGCCCGCACCCTGGCGTACCTGCTCACCCGGTTCCTGGAGCCGACCGCCGGGGAGGTGAAGATCGACGGCAAGAACGTCCGCTGGGTGACGTTCGAGTCCCTCCGCACCCAGGTCGGGCTGGTGCTGCCCGACCACACCACGTTCGCCGACACGGTGGCGAACAACATCGGGTGCGGGGACACGTTCACCCTGCCGAAGATCGTGGACGCGGCCAAGGCCGCCCACGCGCACGGGTTCATCCAGCACCTGCCGTACGGGTACGAGACGGCGCTCGGCGACGCCGGGCACGCGCTGCGGCCGGGCGAGCGGTTCCGCATCGCCCTGGCCCGGGTGCTGCTCCGCGACCCGGCCGTGCTGGTGCTGGAGGAGCCGGCCGAGCCGTTCGACCCGGACAGCGCCGCCCTGATCGACGACGCCATCGGCCGCATGGCGTCCGCCCGCACGGTCATCATCCTGGCCCGCCGCGCCAGCACGGTGAAGCGGGCCGACCGGGTGTTCGTCATCCAGGACGGGAAGGTGGTGGGCGGGGCCGACCACGAGGCGGCCGCCACCGCCAGCCAACTGGCTCGGAACTACCCCGCCCGCCGGTCACAGTCCGAAGCCGGCTCGACGTGAGCCGATCGGTGG
>CANJKY010000513.1 GCA_947474875.1 Gemmataceae bacterium | reverse complement strand
TCGGCCGCGGGGCCGGGTTCGTGGCCGGGTGGGCCACGTTCGTCGTCGGCTTCTGCGGGCCGACGGCGGTGATCGCGGTCATCGCGGTGACGTACCTGACCGGCCCGTTCGCCGCCCATCTGCCGGACGGGGCCGCCGGGTGGGTGGTGCCGGCCGGGGCGACGACGCTCATCGCCGCCGTCACCCTCGCCCACTGCCTCGGCCAGACGGAGAGCGGGCGGTTCCAGGTGGCGGTCACGGTGGTGACGGTCGGGCTGCTGCTGGCGGTCGGGGCGGGCGGCATCCTGTTCGGCGACGGCAACTGGGGCCACCTGTCGGCCGGCCACTGGCCGACCGCGTCCCAGTGGCCGGCCCTGGCCACCGGGCTGATCTACGTCAGCTACTCCTACGCCGGGTGGAACGGGGCGGGGTACATCGCCGGCGAGATCCGCGACCCGGCCCGGCTGCTCCCACGGGCGCTGGTGTTCGGCACCCTCGGCGTCACCGCCCTGTACCTGCTGGTGAACGCCGCCTACGTGTACGCCCTTGACCCGGCGGACATGGCATCACGGTCGGCGGACGACCCGCAGGTGGCGAAGGTGGCGGAGACGGCGGTGGCCCGGCTGTTCGGCCGCGGGGCGGCGAACGGGTTCGCCGCGGTCGTCGGGCTGAGCCTGGTGGCGTCGGTGAGCGCGTACATCCTGACCGGCCCGCGGGTGACGTTCGCCATGGCCCGCGACGGCCTGTTCCCGGCGTTCGCCGGCCGGCTGCACCCCGCCCGGAACGTGCCGGTGTGGGCTACGCTCGTCCAGGGAGTGGTGGCGGCGGCATTCGCGTGGTCCGGGTCGTTTCTCCAACTGCTCGACTACACGTCGGTCGGGCTGGCGGCGGTGTCTGCGCTGGTGGTGGCGAGCGTGTTCCCGCTCCGCCGGCGGGGGGTGCTGACCGCCTTCCGCATGCCGCTGCACCCCCTCCCGCCGCTGCTGTACCTGGCCCTGATCGTCTGGACGGTGGCGTCCCAGGTGATCGACCCGGACAAGCGGCTGTCCGCCCTGCTCAGCCTGGGCACGGTGCTGGCTGGCGTTCCGCTCGCCCGCCTGTTCCTGCCACGGGGTACACCCGCTACTTCGGGTACTCGGACGTGATGAAGGGAGAGGTCATCAGGTAGTCGGCGGTGGCCCGGTTGTTCGCCACCGGGATGTTCCACACCACCGCCATCCGCAGCAGCGCCTTCACGTCCGGGTCGTGCGGCTGGGCGGCGAGCGGGTCCCAGAAGAAGATCAGCAGGTCGATTTTCCCCTCGGCGATGGCCGCGCCGATCTGCAAGTCCCCGCCGACCGGCCCGCTCAGGAACCGGGTGACGGTCAGCCCGAGCGCGTCCGCCAGCAGCCGGCCGGTGGTGCCGGTGGCGAACAGGGCGTGGTGGCCGAGGGCCGTCTGGTGGCTGGTCGCCCACTCCAGCAGTTCGGTCTTCTTGGCGTCGTGCGCCACCAGGGCGATCCGCTTCCGCGCCGGGACGGTGGACATGGCAGCCCCTCACACGGTGATCTCGATGCGGTTGCCGTCCGGGTCGAGGACCACGCTTTCATAGTACCCGTCGCCGGTCCGCCGCGGACCGTCCAACACCGGCGCCCCGGTTATGCGCAGTTGCTCGGTCAGCCGGTCCACCGCTACCTCCGACCCGACCGATACGGCGAGGTGGGCGTACCCGAACCGCTGTCCGTCCGCGCCGGCGGTGACGGCCGGGGATCGCATCACCTCCAGCCGAGCGCCGCTGTCGAAGCTCAGGAAATACGACTTGAACCCGGTGCGGGGGTTGGTGTACCGCGGTCCGGCGGTGGCGGCGAAGTGCCGGGTGTAGAACGAGACAAACCGCTCCGGGTCCGGCGTCCACACGGCGACGTGGTCGATGTGCATGGCCGAGCTTACTCGAACAGCCGGGCGACGGGCACCGCGAACCCCGGCAGCACGTCCCCGCCGGTCAGCTCCTGGCGGGCGTTCACCAGCGTCGGTTCGTCCCCCGGCCGGTAGATGGTGACGGTGCGGTCGTGCGGGTCCACCACCCACACCAGCGGCACCCCGACCGCCTGGTACGTGGCCACCATCTCGTCGAGCTGTTCGACCGTGTCGTTCGGGGACAGGATTTCGACCACCAGCGTGGGCACCCCGTGGACGATGGTCGAGTCGGCGGTCTGCTCCACCATCACGTCGGGCGGGACGTAGGCCACGTCCACCCCCACGGTGGCGCCCGGCTCGCCCGGCAGCCGCACCCCGGCTTCCCCGCACACCACGTTCCCACGCGGGGTCGGGCGGGTCGTCCGCCAGATGTACAACTCGCCGGTCACGTTCGCCATCGTCGCCGAGTGGAACCGGTTCCGGATGGTCATCGTCCGCCCCCCGATCTCCCCGGTTTCCATCTCCTGCTCGCGGAGCTCGCCGTTGATGATCCACCGCCGCTTGCCGTCGTCTGGCATGGCGAGCAGTTCTTCGGTGGTGATCGGGCGTGCCAACGCGGTCATGGGAGGCCCTCGGACGGTACGGTCATCTTACCACGCGGCGGTCAGTCCCCCCGCACCCGCCTCACCACCTCCGGCGGGGCGACCTCGTAGCTGAACGGCTCCATCACCGCCGCCGCCCTCCCCTGGCTCAGGCTCCGCACCTCGTTCGCGTAGGTGAACAGCTTCTCCAGCGGCACCTTGGCGATGATCTCGGCGGTGGCGTCGCCCTTCGTCTCCTCGATCTGCCCGCCCCGCTTGGCCAGGTCTCCGGTGACGTTCCCCAGGAACTCGCTCGGGGTGGTCACCGTCACCTTCATCACCGGCTGCATCAGGTCCAGGTTGTGCTCGCACGCCTGGCGGAAGGCGCGGGCGGCGGCCACCACGAACGCGTCCTCGTTGCTCAACTGCTGGTCGAACTGGGCGTCGGTGATGGTGGCCTGCAGGTGCATCATCGGGTAGCCGAACTCGCCCGTCTGGCAGGCGTCCATCAGCCCCCGCTCGGCGGCGGCGGCGAACAGGTTCGGCAGCGCCTCCCCGGTCAGCCCGTTCCGCACCGTCACCGGCTTCTCGATCGGGAAGTTGGTGAACGACACCCGCAGCCGGGCGAACGTCGGCTTGTCCCCCAGCCGCTCGACCGTCACCTCCACCACCTTGCCGGCCTTCAGCTTCTCGCGGAAGCTCACCCGTGGCTGGCCCACCCGCACCTTCAGCTTGAAGCCCCGCTCCAGCCGGTGCCGCTTCACCTCCAGGTGCAGGGTGCCCATGCCGTTCATCAGCGTCTGCCCGGTGTCCTTGCTCTCCTTCACCACGAACGTCGGGTCTTCGAGCTGGAGCATGGCCAGGGCGTTGGCCAGCTTGTCCTTGTCGTTCCCGCTCTCCGGCTCGATGGACTGGCTCACCACCGCCTCGGCGAAGCTGATCGCCTCCAGCAGGATCGGGTGCTGGGTGTCGCACAGGGTGTCCCCCGTCACCGACTCCTTCAGCCCGACCACCGCCACGATGTCCCCGGCCGGGGCCGAGTCCACCTCCTCCAGCCCGCGGTTCGGGTCGGCGTGCACGTGGAACAGCTTGGCGATGTTCTCCTTCGTGTCCTTGCCGGTGTTGAACGCCCGGTAGTTCGGCTTCAGCACCCCGCTGTACACGCGGATGAAGAACCGGTGCCCGCTCGGGTGCCACGCCGCCTTGAACACCAGCCCGCAGAACGGCTCCTTCGGGTCCGGCTTCCGCTTCTCCTCCTTGTTCGGGTGCTTCGGGTTGGTGCCGATCACCGGCGGGCGGTCGAGCGGGGAGGGCAGGTAGTACGTCACCGCGTCGAGCAGCGGCTGGATGCCGATGTGCTCGCGACCGGACCCGCACAGCACCGGGTAGATGGTGCGGGCCAGCGTCTGCTCGCGGACGAGCTGCCGCACCTTGGCGATGTCCGGCTCCTGCCCGTCCAGCACCGCCGACGTGATCAGGTCCTTGTCGTCGTGCTGGGTGAGGGCGTCGAACATCTGCTCGCGGTACTTCGCCGCCGTCTCCACCTCCTCCGCCGGGATGGCCTCCACCCGCACCGTCTTGCCCAGATCGGCCGGGTCGAAGTAGTACGCCTTCTGCTCGATCAGGT
>CANJKY010000512.1 GCA_947474875.1 Gemmataceae bacterium | reverse complement strand
CTAATTCGGCGGATGGCGGCCTGTGGGTCAGACCAACAGACCACCTCCGCTCCGGCTCGGCAAGCCGCTTCCATGGTGTCCGCGACTATTACCTCCGAGCCACCCATGCCAACGACCGACGTGTAGAAGCCGATTCGACGGCCCTGTAGCTGATCCGAATCACTAAGGCCGAGTGTCTTCGCGGCACTCATGACATCGGCCCTGTTCGGTACACTTCGACCGTCTTCCGCACCGTATCCCGCTCGTGGAAGTGGCGAATCACCCGCTCGCGGCCGGCGGTGCCCATCCGCGAGCGCAGGTCGGCGTTCGTCAGCAGCGTCCGCAAACTGGCGGCGAGGCGGTCCGGGTTCCGCGGCGGAATGACGAACCCGGTCTCCCCTTCGACGATCACCTCCGGGATGCCGCCCACCGCCGCCCCGACCGCCGGCAGTTCGGAAGCCATCGCCTCCAACAGGGCGAACGGCAGCGCCTCGCACAGCGACGGCATAGCGAACACATCCAGCGCGTCCAGCACCCCCTGCACGTCCGACTGGAACCCGAGGAAGCGGACCACGCCGCCCAGGCCCAGCCGTTCGGCCTGCGCCTCCAGCGGTTCGCGCAGCGGACCGGCTCCCGCGATGGCGACCACCATGTTTGGGAACTCCCCCCGCAGCCCGGCCGCCGCATCGAGCAGGTAGGTGAACCCCTTCGCCTCGTCGAGCCGGCCGAGCCCGCCGACGATCAACCCGTTCTCCGGCAGTCCGAGCGCCCGCCGGGCGGCCTCCCGCGACTGCCGGCGGCGGAACTTGTCCGGGTCGATGCCGTTGTGGATGGTCACCACCCGGTCGGCCGGGATGTGCGTCCGCCGCACCCAGTCCCGCTTGGTGGCGTGGCTGACGGCGACGGCCGTGTCCAGGCAGCGGTTGCTCACCGTCTCCAGCAGGCGGTGGCCCGGCCCGCTCCGCTCGTGGTGCAGGTCGTAGGTGGAATCGACGTGGAACGTGCCGATCACCCGCGGCACCCCGGCCAGCTTCGCCGCCACCGGCGCTTCCTCGCACCCGGCCAGTTGGGTGTGCAAGATGTCGACGGGGTGTTGACGGAACAGCCGGGCCAGTCGCCGCGTCTCTTTCCCGAACCCAACCCACAGGCGGGCCGACTTCGGCGTCAGTTTGGTGAGCGACCGCGGCTTCACCGCCACCGCCGAAGAGGGCGCCGCCGTCGCCCCGCCAGGGTGGGCCGCCGGCTGGCTGAGCGGCACCACCTTCACCCACGGCCGCGGCTCGTACACCCCCGGCAGGTCGCAGAACACGGACACGTCAAACTCGGCCGGATCCACGCCGGCCAGGATGGAGTGGACGTACCGCCACGGCCCACCGGTGCCAACTCCGGGGCAGTAGATGCCAAGGTGTATTGGGGGTTTGTTCATAACCTCCGCCCCTTGCCGACGAGTCGGTGAGGCAGCAACTTGATAAGCCCGCTCAGCCCGACTGCGTACCCCCCTGCCAGTACGCACTTCGTGTAATGAGCGGCCGCCATCCGGTACTCGCCTCTCTGGCGGCGCAGGTATCCTGCGTCGGCTGACTCTTTCACTGCTCGCTTCAAAAACTCCCGCCGTAACTCGGCCGGATCAAACCCCCAAGCTGAGACCCTATTGGGGTGCTGTGAAACTAAGACCGGCACCTTGCTCACTGCCCGAGCAAGTTCTTCGGCCATGTGCATTTCGTGTCGGCTCATCTGGTTGGGACTTTGGCGGTACAGCGCCCCAACAAAGGGGGTCGTGTTCGGCGTGGCGCCGGCGAACAGCAGGCGCAGCCATAGATCCCAGTCAGCGCACCCGCGCATGCGCTCGTCGAACCCGCCCACTTGCTCGAAAATCTGGCGGCCGATCAGGAAGTTGTGCGGTGGGCCGTAACAGGCGGTGAGCATGGCTCGGTGGAGCTGGTCGGGGGGAGGGGGCAACACGTCTGCCCCAGTCGGGACGTTTGGGTCCGTCTCGAACGGCCGCCAACCCATTCCTACTAATGGGTGCGTGTCACTCGCAGCGGCGACCAAGTTCCGGATGGCATCCGGGTGGAGACTGTCATCGGAGTCGAGGAAGTGTAGCAATTCGCCGGCACTGACACGAACTCCGGCATTGCGAGCTGCAGCCAATCCGCGATTCGATTGGCTCACATATTGGATACGGTCGCTATACCCTTGAGCAACTTCGTCGGTGTTGTCGTCGGACCCGTCGTTCACCACTACCACTTCCACCCTCGGGTGCGTCTGGCCGAGTGCGGCTTGCACGGCGGTGGCTAACCAATGCCCCTGGCGGTAGCAGGGGATGATGACGGAGACGAGCGGCGTCACGACTTGCCTCCGACTGGCAACCGCCTGCGGACGGCCGACCAAGCCACCCGCGGCAACGCTTTGAGCACACCCTTCAATGTGTCGAACGAGGCAACCAGATCCGCATGCACTAACTCGAACGGGTTGGCGGTAGCCAGTTCGGCCTCGATTTTCAGGCGCGGGTTGATGGTGAGGACGTCCCGCCGCACGAACAGGAACAGGTTCTGCTTGAACCACCAACTCACCCCGGCTTCCCGCCAGATACGAGGCCGGATCGGATCCAGGCGTTCGTAACCGTTCGCCGCGAACCGGCATCTCCAGTACACCGGCCACTGCTCGTTCACATGTTGGGTGCCCCCCTGACCGGGCACCGCGGCCGAGAACAACACCACCGGGGATGCGGCGGTCAGCAGATCGACCAGGGGACCTGCGGCCCGCGCGGGCAAGTGCTCGGCCACCTCCAAACAAACGGCCAAGTCGAAAGTCCGGTCGAGCGGTTGCGGGGCCGACAAATCCGCCCCGCGAAATCGCTCGGGCGGGATCATCAGTTTCGCCGGCTCGACGTAGTCCCCATCCAACCCGAGGAAATCGCCCACCCCTGCGTTCGCGAACTCTCGCAACCAGGCGCCGACTCCACAACCGACGTCGACCACCGAGGTGGGTGAAATCAGGTCCATAACCAACGGCACCACCACCGCCGCCGAATCCGAAGAGGTGTTCGACTGATGATCGAAAAAAGCGGCGTCGTAAGCGGCCGGGGCGGTATTCATGCGTTGGCCTGTGTCGGGTGATCGTGACTCGGGGACTCGGGCCGGGACGACCCCAGATCGAACGTTTCAATGCCCCCGTGAGTATTCAGAGTTCGGGATAGGCCGACCAGGTCGCCGGCACCAGGAACGGCCCGGCCGCCGCCGGGGGCAACTTCCCAGAGCCGAACATGTCGGTCGAATGCACATGCAGTTCGACCGCGTCGAGTATGACGTCGATGTCGTGGTAGTCATTTCCGAGGTATAGGTCCAAACAGTAGGTGCCCGGCTGAAGAGGGATGGCAGATAAATGAAATCGTATCACACCTCGTGTGAACGGATTATCACATCTGTAACCGGGCACCACCCGGTTGTTGTTGCCGAAGAGCGAAGTGCCATACCTGTCTTTAAAAACCACACCGAGTACGGGATGTATCGGGCTGTCGCTGTTCAACAACACTTCGACCGTGAGTGATTCGCCCGACCCGAACGAAGATGTGACACGCCCGGATTGATCACGCAGCCGCACCCGCTGCATCGCAGCAGTCCGTCCGCCGGTCCGACCAGGGCGCGTCGTCAGGTCACAATCACCCGACTCCGCTGTTTCAGCCGTGCGCATGTGTGACGCGATGCCGTCGGCAACCGCCCCGTCGTAGTTCACTCTGCCCGAGGACATGACCACTATGCGTGAACATAACGCCTGCACGGCCGGCATGTTATGCGAGACGAACAGCACTGTGCGTCCACCCGCCGCCACGTCTCCCATCTTCCCCAGGCACTTTTTCTGAAATTCATGATCCCCGACGGCCAGCACCTCGTCGACGATGAGGATCTCCGGCTCCAGGTGCGCGGCCACGGCGAACGCCAGGCGGACGTACATGCCCGAGCTGTACCGCTTGACCGGCGTGTCCAGGAACTTCGCCACCTCGGCGAACGCCACGATCTCGTCGAACTTCTTCGATATCTCGGCCCGGCTCATCCCCAGGATGCTGCCGTTCAGGTAGATGTTCTCCCGCCCGGTCAGCTCCGGGTGGAACCCG
>CANJKY010000511.1 GCA_947474875.1 Gemmataceae bacterium | reverse complement strand
GTGGACGCCGAGTTGGAGAGCGGGCGGGCGCGGCTGGAGTACGCGGTGGTGTCCAACGCCGACGGCGGGGTGACGGTGGCCGCCCGCCTGCCGGAGAAGATCGCCGACGAACTGAAACCGGACCTCGACCGCATCCTGAAAGGGCTGACGGTGACGAAGCGGATCACGGAGAAGTAGGGCGGTCGCTTGGACCGCGGGCGTTCCGCCCGCTTTGGAATGCGGGCCAGAGGCCCGCGGTCCAAGCGGCTCACCCCGTCGGCCGCGTTTTCGGGGCGAGTTGTTCCCCCAGTTCCATCCACTTCCGGTCGTCGACCGTCGGCGTGGACAGGATCGGCCCCGTCTCCCGGAACAGGTTCAGGTTCGGCTGCCGCGGTCGCTCGGCCGACCACCAGCCGATGAGCACGAGTAGCCCGAGCGGGGCGAGCAGGTACAGGATTGGCAGCCGGGCCGCCGGCCACCGGCCGGGTCGTCGGCCGGTCTCCAACCGCTCGCGGATCAGTTGCATCGCCGGGTTGGGCGCCGCCAACTCCCGTAGCATCGCGATCACCTCCGGGTCGGTGAGCGCGTCCACCGGAAGTGGGTCGCGGTCGAGCACCAGCTTCATCACCCAGCACCCGCGGTGATGGCCGTCGCACCGCCGGCAGTGGTCGAGGATCTCGAACACGTCGCACCCGGCCTCTTCCAGCGCGTCGGCCAGGATGGGCAGGCGGGTGTAGTTCCGCTCGGCTTCGATCCCCTTCGCCAAGTTCAGCACCGTCTCCGTCCGCCACGCCGGGTCGAACCCCAGCGGCGAGCCGTCCGCCCCCGTTGGCGCGGGGATGTACGGTGAGCAGTACGGGAGCGGCGGGGTCACGGGCCGAAGTTTCCTACAGGTCGGGGAACATCCACAGGATGATGGCGACCACGCCGAACACGAGCAACAGGATGACGCCGATGCCGATCATGAGCCACTGGCGCTGAATCACCCGATCCGTCAGCCGGTCCACCGCCTGCCGCACCGGCCCCGCGGGTTCCGGGAGTTCGTCCAGCGGGTCGGGCGGCAGGATGAAGCCGATCACCCAGCAGTCCGGGCAGTGGATCGGACACAGCCGACAGTGGTTCAGGATGACGGGGTGGTCGCACCCGGCCTCTTCCAACGCGTCCGCCAGCACCGCCATCCGGTCGAACGCCTCCTTCGCCCGGATGTACCGGGCCAGCGTCCGAACCGTTTCCGTCCGCCACGCATGGCGGAACTCGACGACCGACCCGTCCGGGTTCTCCGGCGGGGTGAAGTCGCACAGGTCGTCCGATTCGGGTTCGCTCATCGCTCCCCCCGTTCCTGTCGGATCAGTTCCGCGAGAGCGTGTCGCCGCACCTCCGCGTCGGCCTCGGCGAAGTGGTCGCGGATGCGGACGCCCGCGTCCGGGTGGATCGCACGGAGGGCGGCGACCGCGTGCCCGATGCGGTCTTGGGCGTTCACGTAGGCGGCGGCTTCCAGCACGTCCAGCAGTTTCGGTTCAGCCTGCTCCGCCGCCCGGCTGTACCGGGCCAGAGCGCCGGCGGCCGCGCACACCACCGCCGTCTCAGCGTCCCGCAGGACGGCGGTCAGCGCCGGCACCACCTGCTCGGCGTCTGTGCCGATCTGCCCCAGGGTGGATGCGGCCGCCGCCCGCATGGCCCCAGTCTCACCGTGGTAGGCGGCCTCGATGAGTTGGGGGATCGCGCCCGACGCCGACGCCCCGTACCGGCCGAGGACGGCCACCGCGTTCACCTGCACGGTCGGGTTGGAATCCTCCAGGCATCGCTCCACCGCGGCCATCAGGTCGGGCGGCGGGTCCGGGCACTCGGCCAGATCCCACAGGGCGTTCAGCCGGACGGTCGCGCTGGTGTGGGCGAGTTGCGTACCGAGTTCGGTCACGGTCGGCGCCGCCGTCCGCCGCTGATAGGTGTCCGGATGGAACAGGGTGTTGCCGGTCTGGCGGAGGTAGCGGAGGCCGTCGCGGAGGGTGACGGCCGCGTCCGCCCGTAAGTGCTTCGCCCACGGCGGCCGCTCCTCCCCGCGGAAGTGGGCGAACACCGCCAGCGCGTACCCGAGTTCGATGGACGACAGGTAGCCCTGCCGGGAGTACGACCAGTACTCCATCCGCCCTTCGGACCAGGCCTTCGTCTTCAGGGTGGCGTTGGCGGCGAAGATGCCCGTGCCGAGGAACACCGGTAACAGGTCCGTCGTCTGCTCGTGGTCGGCTTCGTCGCCGGTCAGGTGCCCGCCCTTCATCAGCAGTTCGTGGGCCAGCTCGTGGGCGACGGTCGCCATCAGCCGCATCGGGTCGGCCAGTTGCGAGCGGGCGAGGCAGATGACCGACCGCTCCCGCATCTGGTACAGCCCGGCCGCGTCGGGCATGTGTTCGTCATCCACGATCTGTAGGTGAACGGACTCGGGCGGCACGCCCATGTACCCGCACATGCGGAGCAGGCAGCCGCGGCAGCCGTCCTCGTCCGGGGTGTACCGGTCGGGGAAGAACTCGTCCGTCGGCAGGACGACGGCGGCGGTCCGCAGGCGGTCGGGGCCGAACCGGTCGGCCAGCCACCGCATCCGCCGCTCCACCCACGTCTTGGTGTGGGTGTCCACCGGGCACGGTGGCACGAACCAGTCGGCGATCAGCCGAAACGCGAGCCGGCCGAGCATGGGCGAACACCTCCGGGCGGGACGACGGGTGCGAGGGGGAACCGATCATTCATGACCTCGGTTCACCTCGTGCCACGCGCAGTCGAGCCTCGGCCATCACCTCGTCCCCGTCGATCAACCGCTCCGGGTGATCCCGCACCTCGTCCAGCCGCCGCATCAACTCGGCGTGGAACTCCGGGTTTTCGGCTGTAAAGTCGTATCCGTACCCCAGGTCGGCATAGAGTTCATCGGCGACGAACTGCTGGCCGTCCGGCGGGGAAGCCGCCACCCGTTCCCAAAGTTCGAGGGCGAGATCGGACGGGGGCGGATTCGGGATCGGCGGTTCACTCCCCGGTTGCCGTCGCATGTGGGCGACGGCTTGTCCCTCCGGAACGAAGACCGACCACTGCGGGTACTCTTCCCTAGCTGACAAGTGGCCGAACTCCGCGAGCGGGTCATTCAGAAAGCACGGTTCCCACAAGCGGTCGCAGATGAACCGCCGGTCTTCCTCCGGCAGGGCGCGGATTTGTTCGAGCAGCTTCTGTGCGGCGTCGCTCATGGCGTGACCTCCGGTATGCACCACCCGGCGGTTGACACCGCCGGTTCGCCTCAAAGGGTCGGGCCGATGGACCACGGGGCGAACTCCTCCTCGCCGACGCCGTGGATCTCGCTCTTCGTTTGCTTGCCGCTGGCCGTCGCCAGGATGGCCTCGAAGATCTGCTGGCCGACCTTCTCCACCGGCACGCCGTCCAGGATCGGCCCGGCGTTGATGTCCATGTCCTCCTCCATCCGCTCGTACAGCGGGGTGTTCGTCGCCACCTTCAGGCACGGGGCCGGCTTGCACCCGTACACGCTGCCGCGGCCGGTGGTGAACACGCACACGTTCGCCCCGCCGGCCACCACCCCGGTCATGCTCACCGGGTCGTACCCCGGCGTGTCCATCACCACGAACCCCTTGGCCGTCACCGGCTCGGCGTACCGCACCACGTCCACCATCGCGGTGGTGCCGGCCTTGGCGATCGCCCCCAAGCTTTTCTCATAGATGGTGGTCAGCCCGCCCTTCTTGTTGCCGGGGCTGGGGTTGTTGTTGATCTCCGCGCCGAAGATGCTGGTGTACCACTCCCACCACTTGATGCGGTCTACCAGCTTCTGCCCCACCGCCGCACTCACCGCCCGCCGCGTCAGGACGTGTTCCGCCCCGTAAATCTCCGGCGTCTCGGCCAGGATGCTGGTACCGCCCTGCTGGACGATCAGGTCCGACGCCACCCCGAGCGCCGGGTTGGCGGTGATGCCGCTGTTCCCGTCCGACCCGCCGCAGTTGGTGCCCAGGATCAGGTGCCGGGCCGGCAGTTCCACCCGCTTCACGTCGTTCACCCACGGCAGCATGTCCACCACCGCCTGTACCCCGGCCTCGGTGGTCTTGCCGATGCCGCCGGTTTCCTGAATGGTCAGC
>CANJKY010000510.1 GCA_947474875.1 Gemmataceae bacterium | reverse complement strand
GGCCACGGGGTCATCTTGGCGTTCGGCGGGATCACCCCGAGCTTCTTCTGGTTCTCGAAGATCCGCTCCCGCACCTTGTTCCACCCCTCGTCGAACAGGTGCATCTTGGCGATCTGGTCCACCCACTCCTTGGTGGGGTGGTGCGGGGCGTGGGTGCCGCCGGGGACGTAGTACAGGAAGAACGGCTGCTCGGGGTCGAGGGTGTTCAGCCGGGTCACATAGTCGATGGCGTCGTCGGCCATCGCGGTGGTCAGGTTCCAGGTGCCCGGTGGCTTGCCCTCGAACGGGTAGATCTGCGTGGTGTTGCGGAACAGGTTCGGCTGCCACTGGTTCGTGTCGCCGCCCAGGAACCCGTAGAAGTACTCGAACCCCATGCCGCCCGGCCACTGGTCGAACGGCCCGGCCTGGCTGCACTGGTAGGCCGGGGTGTTGTGGTTCTTGCCGAACCAGGACGTGCGGTACCCGTTGTCCTTGAGGACCTTGCCGACGGTCGCCTTGTCCCGGGTGATGACGCTGTTGTACCCGGGGAACCCGGTGGCCTGCTCGGACACGACGCCGAACCCGGCCGAGTGGTGGTTGCGGCCGGTGATGAGCGCCGCCCGGGTCGGCGAGCACAGGGCGGTCGAGTGGAAGTTGGTGTACCGCAGGCCGTTCTTCGCGATCCGGTCGAGTGCCGGCGTCGGGATCACACCGCCGAAGGTGCTGGTGACGCCGAACCCGGAGTCGTCGGTCATGATCAGCAGGACGTTGGGCGCGCCCTTCTTCGGCGCGACCCGCGGCGGCCAGTAGGGCGTGGACTTGTCCGCCGTCTTCTCGATCTTGCCGCCGAACTTCGGGTCGGGCGGCGGCAGTTGCTTGCCGTCGATCACGGCGGTGGCCGCTGGCGAACCGAGCGGCGGAGCCTTCTCGTCCGCCTTCTTCATGTCGGGCTGCCCGGCGACGGGCTTCAACCCACCCGTTGCCGCGGCGTAGCCCAGGAGCCCGCCGGTCCCCAGCACGAGGAGGGCGAGGAGACGTGACCACCTGGACATGATTCACCCCCGAAGTTGGATTCACCCCGACGGCTCGCGAGGCGCACGCCGCCGCAGCGGCAGTCGCTCCCCACCAGTACGGTGGCGAACGGCCTCTGACGCAGTTCGTGCCGTCAGGCGTGTGCGGGTCAATATCGGGGACACACCGGTTGGCGTCAAGCAATGACACGAGCGTCCGCCCGTAGTTCTCGTAGCCCCGGCGCTCGCCACCCGCACCAGCCGATTCCGTTCGGTCGTAGTCGTCATCCCCTCGGCCTACGCGATCCGGTCCGGCCTGCTCAAGATGTCTTCAACACAGCAAGCACTCGTCACACCCCCGTGACCAGCGCGGAGGCGGTCGTGCTCCGCCGGCCCGGCATCCGCGGCGACCACTGGGATCGCATCGTCCGGCTGATGCCCGGCCAGCCGCCCCGGCGCCAGCCGTGTGGTCGTGCGTCCTCTGGTCGGCCGTGCCGAGCCTGTGGAACCCGTCCAGGAACCGCGGCCGGGTGACGCCGTCGGCCGGCAGGGTTTGCTCGCTCATCCCGATCACGGCTCCGCGCGGACCACTCCCGCTGTTGGAGCCTCGCCGGTTGACGCCCCGGTGGGTGGTGCCGGCGGTCGAGCGGAAGGGGGAAGTGCACCCGCGAGATTTGGACCGGTACGGACTACGGGTGAAGTGCTCTCGAAACCCGAGGCGGTGTGTCGGACCGCCAGCGGCAACGTCTTGGACTCCGTCACCCCGCTCTCCATTACCTGCACTTGCTGCAACCTGGCGTCAGAGCGTGGTGCTCTGCCCCCGGTACCGCCGGCGGTCTTGGGGGCGCATTACCGAAACTCCAGGCACACCCGACCGGCTGGCGGCTTTCATCGCCATTTCACACTCGCGCTCGCGGCGATTCGCACACTAACTGCCGCCCCCCCGCCGGGTACCCGCCATGCCCCGCTACCTGCTCGCCCCGACGTTCGCCCTCGCCACCGTGTTGCCCATCCTCGCCGACCCGCCGAAGGTCGGCCCGGTCGCCGACGGGACGGTCGTCGCCACCGGGCAACTCGTCCGCCCGGCCGGGCAGGTGGTGCAGTTCAACGGCCGCCCGGTCGATCTCGCAGTGTCTCCGGACGGCAAGACGGCGTTCGCCAAGGACAACCGCGGGCTGGTGGTGATCGACGTGGAGAAGTGGAAGGTGACACAGGAAATAGCGTTCCCCAAGGGGACCGGCGGCGGGTCGATGCACGGCATCGCCGTGTCGAAGGACGGCAAGCGGGTGTGCGCCACCACCGCCAACGAGAAGCTGCACGTGTTCGCGGCGGACAAGGAGGGTAAGTGGGCGGTGGTAAAGACCATCGACCTGCCCGGCCCGAAGGGGAAGGAGATGCCCGACGACGACGACGACGCGGAGCAACCGCCGAAGGACGACAAGAAGAAGGAGAAGCCGAAGCCGCCGTCGCACCCGACCGGCATCGCCCTGTTCGCCGACGGCAAGCGGGCGCTCGTCTGCCTGTCGCGGAACAACGCCGTCGCCGTGGTGGACCTGGAGAAAGGCGAGCTGACGGAGACCATCCCGGTGGGGGTGGCGCCGTTCGCGGTGGTTCTGAGCGGGGACGAGTCGTCGGCGTATGTGTCCAATTGGGGCGGGCGGCGGGCGAAGGAGGGCGATCGCACCGGCATCTCGTCCGGCACCGAGGTGGTGGTCGACGAGCGGGGCGTCGGGGCGAGCGGCACGGTCGGGCGTGTCGACCTGACGGCGAAGAAGATGGACGCCGAGGTGGCGGTCGGGCTGCACCCGGCCGGCCTGGCCCTGGCGGCCGACGGCAAGCGGCTGTTCGTGGCCAACGCCAACTCGGACACCGTGAGCGTCATCGCCCCGGCCCCCCTGAACGTGATGCACACAATCGCCGTCCGGCCGGTGGACCGCCTGCCGTTCGGCAGTGCCACCAACGCGGTTTGCCTTTCGCAGGACGGGAAGACGCTGTACGCCGCCAACGGCGGGAACAACGCGGTGGCGGTGCTCGACGTGAGCGGCGACGCCGCCCCGAAGGTCACCGGGCACATCCCCACCGGCTGGTTCCCCGGGGCGGTGGCCGTCGCCGGCGACCACCTGCTGGTGGCTAACGTGAAGGGGACCGGGTCGCGGAACGAGGACTCGAGGAAAGGCGGGTTCAACAGCCACCGGCACACCGGCACCGTGCAGAAGACCCCGCTGCCGGACGCGGCCAAACTCGCCGGGTGGACGAAGCAGGTGGTTGCCGACGCCCGCCTGCCGCAGGTGCTCGCCGCCCGGGAGGTCGCCCGCCCGGACGTGAAGCCGGTGCCGGTGCCCGCCCTCCCCGGCGAGCCGAGCGTGTTCGAACACGTCGTCTACGTCATCAAGGAGAACCGCACCTACGACCAGGTGTTCGGCGACTTCGCGGACCCGAAGGTCTACCCCAAGCCGAAAGGGAACGGGGAGCCGAAGCTGTGCGTGTTCGGCCGGGAGTTCACCCCCAACCACCACGCCCTGGCGGACGAGTTCGTGCTGCTGGACAACTTCTACTGCAACGGGGTGCTGTCGGCCGACGGGCACTCGTGGGTGACCGAGGGGAACGTGACCGACCACCTGGAGAAGGCGTTCGGCGGGTTCACCCGCAGCTACACGTTCGGCGACGACCCGCTGACGTATTCGTCGTCCGGGTTCCTGTGGGACAACGCCCTGCTGCGGGGGCGGACGGTGCGGAACTACGGCGAGCTGGTGTACACCGAGCCGAAGGACAAGAAGGCGGGGTTCAAGGAGATCTACGCCGACTACACCGCCAAGGCGGGCAAGGTCGCGTTCGAGCACAAGCTGGGTGTCGCCCCGCTCTGGGAGCGGACGTGCCGGGATTACCCCGGGTGGAACATGAACATCACCGACCAGCAGCGGGTGGACGTGTTCATCCAGGAACTGGAGGCGGCCGAGAAGTCCGGCGAGTGGGCGAACCTCACCTTCCTCTATCTGCCCCAGGACCACACCTCCGGCACCACCCCGAACAAGCCCACCCCGGCGGCGCACATGGCCGACAACGACCTCGCCCTCGGCCGGGCAGTGGAGGCGATCAGCAAGAGCAAGTTCT
>CANJKY010000509.1 GCA_947474875.1 Gemmataceae bacterium | reverse complement strand
CGCGGCGTACAACCTGGTGCGGATGAGGAAGCTGGTCCCGGCGGGGTGAGGGGCACACCCACCCACCAACGACCGTGGTCCTGAACCCACCACTGCCAGAACAACGGGGCAGCGGGGGAACAGGACCACTTTTTCAGCACCCTGCTAGGCCGCGTAGATGATCGCGTTGCTGTCGAGCAGGAACATCATTCACCCCGGCCGGGCAGTTCGCGGTCCTGCCGCACTTCTATCTGCCAGGCTTGGGGATCAGCCGGCAACCCGCACCCCGATCCGATGGCAACTCGCTCCAAAGCGGCGGCCATCCGCTGGCCGCTGTCTGTAGTACGCGCCTCCGGCGTCAGGCGGGCGACCGGCTTACCGCCGCGGGTGATGACCACCTCGTCACCGGGGGTCAGTTTGTCGAGCAGTTCCGGCAGATGTGATTGCACCTCTTCCATCGTCGCGGTGTGCATGGCGGCGGCTCCTTTGATCGCATTTTAGCGGAGGCGACACCGCGGCGGAATGCTTTACCTCCGGCCGGAAGTCAGACGCCGCCCAGAAAACGCCGAAGCCCACGGACACATTCCGCGGGCTTCGTGTGCCTCCGGCCGATCAGCTTACTTGCCCTTCTTCTGCAGCACGATCTTCGTCTTCACCTCCTGCTGCACCGCCACCCGGTTGTGCGACGAGTTGAACAGGTTGGTCGGCCGCACCATCACGAACGCCCCGTTGAACCCCGGCACGCTGCCGCGGACCAGGATCAGGTTGTTGTCCGCGTCGATGCGGACCACCTTCAGGTTCCGCACGGTGCGGCGGGCGTTGCCGTACTGGCCGGCCCGCTTCAACCCCTTCTTCGGCCGACCGCTACCCCGGTTGCTCGCCAGCGACGAGGTCGAGCCGGCTTGCCGGTGGACCTTCTTCGCCCCGTGCGCCGCCGGCAGGCCGTCGAAGTTGTGCCGCCGCATGACCCCCTGGTACCCGCGGCCCTTGGTGGTGCCGATCACGTCCACCGACTTCACTTCGCCGAACACGTCGCCCACCTTCAGCACCTGGCCGACGGTGACGTTCGGGGCGGCGGCGTCCAGGCGGAACTCGCGGACGTGCCGCTGCGGCTCGCAGTCGGCCTTCGGCAGCAGTTGCACCCCGGCCTTGGTCCGCGCGTCCTTCCGCTTGGACGCCAGCTTGGACGCCACGTGCCCTTGCTCGGACCGGCGGGCGTTCTTCCGCGGCTTGTCCTTGAACCCGAGCTGCACCGCCTCGTACCCGTCCTTGTCCTTGGTGCGGATCTGCAGCACCGGGCACGGCCCGACCTCGATCACCGTCACCGGTTCGGCGGTGCCGTCGTCATTGAACACCTGGGTCATGCCCACCTTGTAGCCCAACAGCCCCACGGCCTTCGACATGGAAGTTTCCTCGGGCGTGTCGCCCGGTTTGAGAAGTTACCGACCCCTCGTCCGGCGTACGGGCGGCAACAGGTGCCGCGCCGCGGTTCGATCGGCTCCCCCGGCTCCGGAGAGCGGGGAAACGAACATGATAGTGGCTAAACGGGGAGCGTCTACGGAAGTGTCGTCCCTCTGGTACAATGCGCTCACCGCTGGAGGGATCGCCATGTGGGTCACGTTCCGGTGCCGGTGCGGGCAGTTGGTGCGAACGTCCCGTGGCACGCCGTCGGTCGCCTGCCCCGGGTGCGACCGCACCATCCGCCTGCCGAACCACTACCGGCTGATCTGGGTGGTGATCGCGCTGGTGATCGTCGGACTGGCCGGGGTGAGCGTTCTGGCGGCGGTGCTGCCGCGGCAACCTGTCCCGTCCGCCCACATCGACGACCAGCCCCCGCCCGGCCCGCCGCCGCAGGCACAGAAGCCTCAACCGCCCAAGCCGGACGCCCCGCCGCCGAAGGCGGATGATCCGCCGCCGCAACCCGCCGCGCCGCAGCCGGAACCGCCGGCCAAACCTGCCGACCCGCCGAAGCCCGGGGGCCCGCTGCCCGGACCGCCCGTGGCCGGGCGACTGGAACGCATCGCCCCGGCCGGCCGGTACGAGGTGGGCGACACGTTCACCCAGGACGTGACCGTCACCCGCCTGTCCGCATGCGGCGTCCTCGGGCTGGTGACGAAACAGGGCGCCCAGTACTCACTGTCGTCAAAGCTGGAGGTGAAGGCGGTCCACGCCGACGGATCGATGACGGTGGAACAGACTATTCAGGGTGGGAAACTGCTCGACGCCTCGGCGGACATGCGGGACACTGTCACCGACGCCATCGACAAGGCCCGCGGGACGACGTTCACCCTGACCGTCGGGCCGACCGGCAAAGTGACCGGGCTGAAGGGGTTGGACGACCCGCTGAAACTGCAATTCGGCAACAACGACCTCGGCCGGTCGCTGCGGGTGTGGTCGCTGCTCGACGCCGACGCCTGGAAGGAGTTGGCCGGCCACACCTTCTTCCAGCCGGACAAGCCGGCGCTCGGGGCGAAGTGGGCCCGCGACTTCACCCACGACTGGGGGCCGCTCGGCAGTTGGCTCGGCCGCACCGACTACCAGAACGCGAAGAAGGCAGAGAAGGACGGCCGTATCAAGATCGATTACGGGCACTTCATCAGCCACCGCCCGGGGAAAGGTGGGGGCGGGGAACTGGGGGTGACGTTCGGTGCGGCGGCGTTCCAGCCGATCAAGGCCGGCGGGCACGTCGTGTACGACCCGAAGACGAATCGGCTGGTGTCCGCCGAGGAACTATTCCACGTCAAGGGCGAGGCGGCCATGTCGGCCCTCGGGGCGGACGTGACGGTCGGGGTCGAGGAGCAACAGCACTTCCGGGTGAACGTGTCCGAGGTGAAGCCGCGGGAGATGGTGGGGCGACCAGCCCGGTAGAACACCGGCCGGCGGCCGGTGCCACGAAGTCAGTTCGGCACTTTTTACCGACCCGCCGCCACGAGTTACCCGTGTAGGAATTACATTCCCGCCCAAACCGGCACTTCCGGCCCAGCCCGTAACCCCGTCTCGACGCGCACGTTAACCGCCATTGCCCGGCCTCCAGCTTGTCCGTTTTCGGGGTCGGCACCACCTTTGCCTTGTATGGTTTCGACGCCACATGGATGCGGTGTCCTCTAGCTCTGATTCATCCCCCGCAGAGGTCAACGGAATGACCCTCCGTCGGATCGCGCCCGCGTCACTTCTGGCCCTCATTCTCACCGTCACCGCGACCTTCGCCGACGAACGCCACGAGACCGAGAACTTCATCGTCTCCGCGCCGACCAAACAGCTCGCCAAGCAGTTCGGCGAGTACGCCGAGCGGTACCGGATCGAGAAGGCCCGCGAGTGGCTGGGCGAGGAGATGCCGCGGTGGGCCAAGCCGTGCCCGCTGGTGGTGGAGATCAACCCGCGGCGAACCGGCGGGGCGACCACGTTCACCTTCTCCCCCCGCGGCGGGGTGCAGTCGCAGGACATGAAGATCTTCGGCGAGACGCGGCAACTGCTGGACAGTGTTCTTCCCCACGAGGTAACGCACACCGTGCTGGCCCACCACTTCGGCACCCCGGTGCCGCGGTGGGCGGACGAGGGCGGGTCGGTGCTGTCGGAGAACGACAAGGAGCGGCTGGAGCACGACATCAAGTGCCGCGAGTTCCTGAACGCCAGCCGCGGCATCCCGCTGCGGCACCTGTTCCCGATGAAGAACTACCCGAGCGACACCATCGTGCTGTACGCCCAGGGGTTCTCGGTGTCGAACTTCCTGATCGACTTGGGCGGGGCCGGGCTGAAGGGGCGGCGGAAGTTCCTGGAGTTCCTGGAAACCGGCATGCAGCGGGACGGGCGGAACTGGGAGCAGGCGGTGGCCAAGCACTACAGCTTCGCCAACGTGGACGACCTGCAGGAGAAGTGGATCGAATCCCTCCGCACCCCGCCGGTGGCCCGCGGCAAGGCGGCCGACGACCTGCGGAAGGCGGTCGCCACCAGCGACACCGGCCGGCGGGCGGCCGCTTCCACCGCGGACGTGCGGAGCACCGCCAGCCTGGGCATTCCGCAACTGGAGCAGCCGGTGGTGAACGCCATCCGCGCCGCCGCCCCGAGCTACGAGGCGGACAAGCAGTCGCCGCGGGCGAGCGAGTGGAAGAGCGGCACCCCCGCCGGG
>CANJKY010000508.1 GCA_947474875.1 Gemmataceae bacterium | reverse complement strand
TTCTGACAAACAGCACCCCAAGCCCCGGAGGGGCGCTCGGAGTACACCCGAGCGCCCCTCCGGGGCTTGTTTCATTCGTCGCAACTTTCCTGGGGCTTCCGCCCCAGGCTACACCCGAACGCCGCTCCGCGGCGGAAGACCTGACACGGTCCACCTGTGTGTGCGTTCGTTTTCCGGCCTCCAATACAATTCCCCCGCCGTAACTCCCCCCGCCGCGGGCGTGTTCGCCTTCCATGTCCGACCCGTCCCCCCCGCCGCCGTCGTCCCCCGACCTGACCGGCCGGCGGCTGGGCGACTTCCAGTTGTTGCGGAAGCTCGGCCAGGGCGGGATGGGGCAGGTGTATTTGGCCAAGCAACTGTCGCTCAAGCGGCAGGTGGCGGTGAAGATCCTGCGGGACGACCACGCCGACAACCCCACCTCCCGCGCCCGGTTCCAGGCCGAGGCCGAGGCGGTCGCCCGCATCAGCCACCCGAACATCGTGCAGGTGTACGCGGTCGGCGAGGACGACGGCATCCGGTACATGGCGCTGGAGTACGTGGACGGCCGCACCCTCCGCGACCACCTGGACCGCAAAGGTCCGCCGGACCTACCGGTGGCGGTGGCCATCCTGCGGCAGGTGGCCGCCGCCTTGCAACAGGCGGCCGAACTCGGCCTGGTGCATCGCGACATCAAGCCCGAAAACATCCTGGTCACCCGCAAGGTGCAGGTGAAGGTGACGGACTTCGGCCTGTCGCGGTATGTGGCCGGGGACGGTCAGCCGCTCAGCCTGACCCAGTCCGGCATGACCGTGGGCACCCCGCTGTACATGGCCCCGGAGCAGGTGCAGGGGAAGGCGGTGGACCACCGCACCGACCTGTACAGCCTCGGCGTGACGGCGTACCACCTGCTCGCCGGGTTCCCGCCGTTCACCGGCGCGACGGCGTTCGACGTGGCGGTGAAGCACGTGCAGCAGGAGCCGGAGCCGCTCGCCCTGGTCCGCCCGGACCTGCCGCCGGAGTTGTGCCGCATCGTCCACCGGCTGATGGCGAAGAACCCGGCCGACCGGTACGCCACGGCGAAGGAGGTGAGCCGCGAACTGGCGGGGGTGCTGAAGGGGCTTTCGGCCGGCGGGGGGACCGGTGGGCCGCTGTCGCTGAACGTCACGTTAACCGGGGCGACGGTGAGCGGGGTGTCGCTCGGCGCCAGTTCGGCCCCGGGCACGCTGACGGCGGTGCCGCGGGAGCCGGGCCGCTGGCCGTGGCGGGTGGCGGGCGTGGCGGCGGTCCTCGCCGCGTTCGCCGGCGGGTGGTGGGCGTTCGGCCGGGCATCCCAGCCGGACACCACGCCGACCGCGTCCGCCGGCCCCGGGCTGCCGGAACTGAAGTTGCCCACCCCGCTAATGTCGGCCCGCGAGACGGCCCTGCGGGATCAGTGGCGAACCTTGCCGCCACACACCCGCCCGCAGCTGGAGGCCGGCCTGGCCCTCGCCCTGCTGTGTCTGAGTGAGCGGCGGCTGGACGACGCCGAGCGGGTGTTCGCCGAGATGAACACGCCGCCGCCGCGGCCGGTCAAGCCGGGCGAGTACCCGCTGCCGGTGTCGGCGGCGGTGCTGGCGAAGTTCGGCCGGGCGGTGGTGCTGGCCCACCGCGATCAGGCGGAGGAGTCGGTGAAGCTGTTCGCCGACGCGATCGCGGCCATCCCGAAGAAGGACCAGCAGTGGCTGGCGGTGGAGAAGTTGTGCTTCACCTACCCGGAGTTCGGGCACGCCATCGGGGCGGCGGTGAACCGGGACGCGGAGAACCTGCCGAAGGGCACGTCGCTGCCGACAACCGTCGCCCGCCTGCGGAACCCGGCGGCGCTGCTGTCCGGCCCGAAGTGACCTACTTCGGCACGGCCGGGCGGAGGCGGGCGGGGGCGTCGTCGATCACCCGCGGGGCGGGAAGCAGGTTCGAGTCGGTGGGGAAGGGCGGGGGCGGCAGCACCGCCCCGGCCGGCGGCGGAGGCTCGGGCGGCACGCCGCCCCGTGGGGCGAGGCCGGGCAGCGGCCGCACCGTCACGTCCTTGTCCGCCTCGTAGTTGCGGCCGTCGGCGGTGGCGAACCGGATCGTCACCCGCACGCGGTCGGTGGTCGGCGGGCGGTCCCACTGCAGCGGCACGAAGTACCCGCTGCCGAGCAATCCGCCCCGCCACGTCTTCTTCAACTGCTCGGCCGTCACCTCCCACTGGCCGATCGGCACCTTCAGCCCCTCGCGGCTCACCTCGGCCGCCGTCACCGTCGCCCGCCCCGGCACCTTCACCGCCGTGCCGTCGTCGTCCTTCGGCACGATCACCACCTGCAGGGTCTCGTCGCCGGGCAGGCCGTCGTCGTCCCGCCCGCCGGTGCCACTGCCGAGCGACACGTCGCGGAGGATCACCCCGCCGGTCGGCGACGCTGGGGCCGGGCCGTACACCGGGCCGGGGATGACGGCGTGCGGGTCCGGGCAGTTGTGCCGCTGGTAGATGTCGGTGAGCGATTTGAGCTGCTGGTTCTCGGCCCTCAGCTCCAGGATCTCCCGCTCGCGGGTGCGGAGTTCGGCCTCCAGCAAATCCGGCTTCTCTTTCGGCCCGACCACCTTGGACAACTGCCGACACCCGACGACGGCCAGAGTTCCCGCAACCGTTACCACCACCCCGATCCGGGAAACGCACCCGGCCCACCGGGCGACTGGGTCGCGCCGGCGGGCCGGTCGGGGGGTCGGAATGTCCGGGTGCATCCTGCTCGGGTTGCGGGTTCTGCCTGAGAGTGGTAGGCACACTCCGTCTGCCGTCGTGATTCCCAGAACGGCACACGGAGTGCGCCTACCACTCAAAGACGGTTACTGGCCGTCGGTCCGGTGGCGGACCAGGGCGTCGGGCACCTTTTCCAGCACGTTGTCGATCAGCCCGTACTCCAGCGCCTCGGTCGGGGTGAGCCACTTGTCGCGGTCCATGTCCCGCTCCAACTGGTCCAGGGTGCGGCCGGTGTGCTTGATGTACAGGGCGTTCAGCCGGGCCTTCGTCTTCTTGATGTTCTCCACCGTGATGGCGATGTCCGAGGCGGTGCCGCCGAACCCGCCGCTCGGCTGGTGGATCATGATCTCGGCGTTCGGCAGGGCGAACCGCTTGCCCTTCGCCCCGGCGGTGAGCAGCATCGACCCCATGCTGGCCGCCAAACCCATACAGTACGTCGCCACCGGGCAGGTGACGAACTGCATGGTGTCGTAGATGGCCATGCCGGCGGTCACGCTCCCGCCCGGGCTGTTGATGTACAGGTGGATGTCGGCTTTCGGGTCCTCGAACTGCAGGTACAGCATCTGGGCCACGATCAGGTTGGCCATCTCGTCCCGCACTTGCCCTTGCAGGAAGATGATCCGCTCTTTCAGGAGCCGGCTGTAGATGTCGTACGCCCGCTCCTCTCGGCCCTTGCTGTCGATCACCATCGGGATGAGTGGCATGGTGGGGTCCTTGTATCGGTTGTGTGCGATGAGTGTTCGGACTGACGGCCGAGCGGGTTGGCCCGGTTCTGCCTGTTCTGCACCCCGGAGGGGTGGTTGCCGGTAGCCAGGGGTGGAGCGAGCGGAGCGAGCGCAACCCCTGGAACTCGGGTCAAGAGGGTCAAGCCCCGGAGGGGCGTCGGACTCCGTCGTCCCTCCGGGACTCCGCCCCGTCTCACGTCCACCAGGGGTTCCGTCGCTTCGCTCCGTCACCCCTGGCTACGGGCCGCCGCCCCTCCGGGGCGAAGAACGGTTCGGGCCGGCCGCGCTCCCCTGCGGGTCGCGGCAAACCGATGTTATTTCTTCCCGCCGTCGGCCGGCTTGGTCAGCACCTCGTCCACGATGCCGAACGCCTTCGCCTCCTCGGCCGTCATGAAGTAGTCGCGGTCGGTGGTCTTCAGGATGTGCTCGACCGCCTGGCCGGTGTGCCGGGCCAGGATCTGGTTCATCCGCTCCTTCTCCTTCTGGATCTCGGCGGCGTAGATCTCCAGGTCGGTCACCTGCCCCTGGATGCCCTCGTACACCCGCGGCTGGTGGATGAGCACCTTGGAGTTGGGCAGGGCGTACCGCTTGCCCTTGGTGCCGGCGGCCAGCAGCACCGCCGCCATGCTGGC
>CANJKY010000507.1 GCA_947474875.1 Gemmataceae bacterium | reverse complement strand
TTGAACGTGTTCGCCGCGTCGAGCGTGGCTACCTCGGCGGGCAGGGCCGGCCTGCCGGTGCGGACGGGCACCAGTTCGTCTGCCGCCTTCTCTTTCCGAAGCGTCCGCATTTTGCGGACCTTGTCCTGTACCCGCATCAGCCCTTCCAGGAGAGCCTCCGGGCGGGGCGGGCAGCCGGGCACGTACACGTCCACCGGCACCACCAGGTCCACCCCTTTCACCACGTTGTACCCGTACTTGTAGTACGGGCCGCCACCGCACGTGCAGGCGCCCATGGCGATGACGAACTTCGGGTCGGGCATCAGGTCGTACAGCCGCCGCACCCGCTCGGCCATCTTCAGGTTGACCGTGCCGGCGACGATCATCAGGTCCGCCTGCCGCGGGGTGGCGCGGAACGCCCCGGCGCCGAACCGGTCGATGTCGTACCGCGGCCCGCCGACGGCCATCATCTCGATGGCGCAGCAGGCCAGGCCGAACGTCATCGGCCACAGGGACGACGCCCGCGCCCAGTCGATCGCCTGGTCCAGGGTGGTGACGACGAACCCGTCCTCGAACCGGTTCTCAAGCAGCGGCATGGGGATCCTCCGAACGGTCGGTCGGGGTCGTCTGCCCGGCCAGCGTCTTCACCCACTCCAGGTCGCCGCGCCGCCACAGGTACGCGAACCCGATGAGCAGGATGCCGAAGAAGATGAGGAACTCGACGAACGTGAACGCGGCGAACGACCGGGCCGCCGGGTTGCCGGCGTCCGCCGCCTGCGTCGCCTCGCCGAACACCACCGCCCATGGGAAGAAGAACGCGATCTCCACGTCGAACAGCACGAACAGCAGGGCGACCACATAGAACCGCAGGTCGAACTGGATCCACGCCGTGCCGACCGGCTTCTCCCCGCACTCGTAGATCTCGCCCTTCTCGACCGACGGGCGGTCCGGGCGGACCAACTTGCCGAGCAGCAGGTTGGCGAGCAGGAACACCACCCCGACGGACACGAACACGGCGACGGTGGCGATGAGGGCGGTCATCGAAGAATCACCTTTCTTGTGTAGCACCACGCCAGAACTCGTAAGTCGCACCACCTTGATTCACGAACACCACCAGCGCTGAGGGATGGTACTCAACTCCGAACACAGCCACTCGATCCCCCACGGCAACGACTTTGCACCGATCCCCAGGCCGTATCTCGAACTCGTCAGCCCATGGTTCGATCACCAGGGTGTAGGGCACTTTTCCTCCATACACCTCTAACTCTGTGCGGAACTCCTGGCTCATGCGGTCTTGGTCCAAACGGGGAGTGACACCCGCTTGCTCTCCTGCACCGCCGTCGGGTTGAGCGTGTCCTGCCCCCACGCCACCGCCAGCGGCAGCTTGGCGTAGTCCACCACGCACCCGTCGCGGGTGTAGCAGCTGATGTCGTAGGTGCTGCCCATGTAAATGCAGTCGGCCGGGCACGGGTCCACGCACAGGGCGCAGAACATGCACTTGGTGTAGTCGATCTTGAACCCGGTGACGACGAACCCCTTGAGCGGCGGGGTGGCCTTCTCCTTGTCGATGTAGATGCAGTCCACCGGGCAGGCGCGAGCGCATTTGTCGCACCCGATGCACGCGGTCAGGTCGAACCGGTGGAACCCGCGGTACCTCGGGCGGACGGGCACCGGGTTCTCCGGGTAGGCGAACCGCTGGGTGAACGCCTTGCGGCGGAACGTCTGGACGGCGTGCGCCAGGGTGACGTACAGCCCGCGGGCGGTGGACCCGACGGCCGCGCGGACGTTGTGCAGCCAGGTGAGCATGGGGCACCGGCGGGACGCGTATGCCGGTGATTCTATGCGAACGGGAGGGGGCGTGTCACGGCCCTTTGCCGGTGCAGGGTTTGGCGCCGACGGCCACCATCAGCGTCCGGCCGCACTTCGTCTTGTGCTCGGTGACCAGCGGGAAGAACTTGTCGCACGCGCAGGTGTACGACACCTCCCCGCCGCCGGAGGTGGTGAGGGTCAGCCCGGCCCGGCCGTCCTTGCCTTTCGGCTGGTCGATGGTCACCTTCAACGCCTGGCCGCCGCCCAGGTCGAACGTGTGTGACCGACCGACGGGGATGGACTTCTGCAACACCTGGGTCATCTGGAACCCGACCAGGTCCGACTGCCGTTTCTCCATCTCCTTCGCCAGGGACGTGAGTTTCCTGTCCACCACGTTGTTGTCGGCGGACGCCAGGATGATGACGACGGTGACGCGGACGGGCTGTTGCTTCTCCGGCTCACCGGCCGGTGACGCGGCCACCAACCCCGCCAGTAGAGCGAGTGCGATGGACCGGACTGGGCGTACTCGGGTCACTTGTCCAGCCCCTCCACGAACACCGGGGCGTCGGTCCGAGCCGGGACGGACATGCCGCCGGCCTCGACCCGGGCGAACGAGATTTCGTCCGCGGTGGCCAGCGGCATGACGCCCGGCAGCGGGTGGTCGCAGGCCACGAGTTCGATGCCGTCGCTCCGCACGGCGGACACCATCACGTCGCTCTCGGTGGCGATGGGGAGTACGTCGTACTCGGCCAGCGGGTCGGACGCCACCTCGACGGCCGGCGGCGTGGGTGCCGGCCGCGGCCACATCAGCATGGCGATGACAATTCCCGCGGCCAGCCCGCTCGCCAGTCCAGCCACCGCCCACCGCCGGGTGGTCCGGGCACGTCGGACGGACCGCAACTCGGCCGCGATGCCGTCCTGCACCTTCCGCCACGCCGTCCCGCTCGGCCGTGGCGGCGGCGCGCTCGCCCACACGTCCCGCAGCGGGTCGTCGGGGGCCGGGTCGAGGTGCGGGTGAGTCATGGCGTCACGTGGTGGGCGAGCAACCCCTTCAGCCGCTGTCGGGCGTAGTACAGCCGGCTCATCACCGTGCCGAGGGCGATGCCGAGGGCGTCGGCGATCTCCTGGTAGCTTAGCCCGCCGTCGGCGTGCAAGACGAACGTCGTCCGCTGCGGTTCGGGCAGGGCGGCCAGCGCCCGGTCGATCGATCGACGCAAATCGGCCCGGTCCAGGTTCGCTTCCGGCACCGGGAGCCGGCCGTCCGCCACCCCCAGGTAGGGCTCGTGCCCGTCGGCGAACCGCGAGTCGAGTCGCCGGCGGACGCGGCCGAGGTCGAGGGAGGCGTTGGTCACCACCCGTAACAGCCACGTCTTGAACGAACTCTTCCGCCCGTACCGGCCCAGGTGGGTGATGGCGTTCACAAACCCGTCCTGCACCGCGTCCAGCGCGTCCGCCTCGTTCCCGAGCAAGCGGTAGGCGACCCGGTAGGCCACCTCCCGGTGCCGGCGGAACAGCACATCGAGGGCGGAGCGGTCGCCGCGGTTGACCCGGGTGACGAGGTCGTCGTCACTCGGAGCGTTCGGCTGGCTCGTCGGACGAGGCATCGGGTCTCGCCTGTGCCCACCAGTATGGACGGTCGCCGGTGGGACGGGATTCAACGTGCGGCGCAATACCGGCCGCGGCGGTCCATCTTACGCGGAACCGGGCCGCGCCATGCCAGCGAAATCGGCCGGCACCTCGATCGGCATCCGGAGCAGGGCGAGGGCGTAACTTTTCCCCTGTGTGTCGCTGCGGAGCGAGCGGCTGGCCCCGCCGGCCAGGGCGTCGTACAGCAGGAAGTTCAGCCCGCGGACGTTGACGGCCTCGAACCGCTCCACCCGCGTCGGGTGCAAACTGGCGAAGTGTCGGGACACCAACTCCGTCGTCAAATGAATCCGCAGCCATTCGAAACCGGCGTCGGTGTACGCTATGACGGCCACGTTCGCATGGTTGCCCTTGTCTCCGCTGCGGCCGTGGGCAATCTGGGAAAGCGGGACAATCACGCGGCTCGACATTTTTGCATCCCCCGGCGGAATTGAGTGAAGTGTACCAGAAATGGCCGCGTAATATGAGGTGCGAACCGGACCGGCGGCCTAATCCCGACGACCGGGCGGAAGCTGGCGAATCCGTATCGGTCGGTCTGAAGGTAGCGATTTTGCACCGTCTGCCCACCTGTGCCGGTCGTACCGAGGCCTGATTCGATTTGTGTGCCGGCGCTACGAATGTAACCTAAAGTGGTGTCGGCACGGACCATTCACCCACCCGGAGACATCCCCATGAC
>CANJKY010000506.1 GCA_947474875.1 Gemmataceae bacterium | reverse complement strand
CACCTCGCGGAACCGCTCCTCGCCGTCGAGGAACTTCAGCCCCACCCGCACCGCCCACACCTTCCGACCGCCGAGGTCACCCACCCGCAGCTTCACCCAATCCTTCTGGGTGGTGAGGATGACCGCGTCGGGCGGCAGGGTCTCGGCCCAGGCGGTCAACTCGGCCACGTCGTCGGCGGTGTAGGCGTGGTGGTCCGGGTACACGCGGGAGGCGATCAGCGTCGCCCCGAGGTCGGCTACCGTGCGGGCGAACGACTCCGGGTTGCCGATCCCGCACACCGTCCCCACCGACTTTCCGGCCACCTCCGCCACGTCCGCCGTCGCCCCGTCCGGCCCGACCAACTCGACCGGCTTGTGAACGGTCTTCCCGACCGGCAGGTTCGGGAATCTCTCCTCCACCCAGTCTACCTGCTGCTGAACCGATTCCGCCGCCTGGTCGCAGCGGGTGAGCAGCACGAACCCGGCCCGCTTCAGCGTCCCGACCGGCTCACGTAGGGTGCCGCGTGGGAACAGGTACTCGCCGGCCAGCGGGCGGGTGGCGTCGATCAGCACCACGTCCAGGTCGCGGAACAGCCGGCGGTGCTGGAACCCGTCGTCCAGCACGAGCAGGTCGCTCTCTAGTTCCTCGACGGCGGAATTCGCCAGGGCGACCCGGTCCGCCCCTTGCAGATGCGGCACGTCGGGCAGGTTCTCCTCCAGCACCATCGCCTCGTCGTTCGGCCCGCCGTCGGCTGACCCGTACCCGCGGCTGAGGATCGCCACCGCCCGGTCCAACTCGCGGTAGAACCGGGCGACGTACTCCACGCACACCGTCTTGCCGGTGCCGCCCAGGGTCAGGTTGCCGACGCACACCACCGGCACCGGCACGCGGACGGCCCGGCCGGGGTGGCGGTCGAACCCGCGGTTGCGGACCCACACGCCGACGGCGTAAGGCAGCCGTGCCCACCACAGCCCGGCCCGCATCAGGTACGCCACCGGTCCCCGCCGCTCGCCGCGGATCAGGGCGTGGAACCGGCTCACCGGCGCGGGCACGAGCAGACCTCGGGTGACGGCGACGAGGGAGAGGGTAGCGGGCGGGCGGACCGGGTGTCAACGCGGATGTTCAGCCGGGGCGGGGATCTCGCGCTTGAGTGAACGGGTCGTGTACTCTACAATTCCCCCGTGGACACACGCCTGATCGAATCCGACGCCTTGACCGACACCGACGCCCCATCCCGCTCCCGGACGCTGGTGTTCGGCCCGGTTTCCCCTACCTCTCCACTGCTGGAGGGGACGGACACCGTCCGCCTGTCGGACCCGAAGGCGGTGGCCGACGCCCTGCACGACGGCGGGTTTACGGCGGTGGTGGCCGACCCGGCCCGCCTGTCCGCATTCTTCACCGAGTACCGCCGCGACGCCCTCATCCTCAACCACGCCGACCGCGGGATCGTGTTCACCGACACCGCCGGCGTCATCCGCTGGGCGAACGACCGGATGAAAGCGTGGTGTGGGGTGGACCCGACCGGGCAGCCGCTGCGGGCCGCGCTGAATGTGGCCGCCGTCGCCGTCGACCAACCGGACCCGCTCACCGCTGCCGCGGCCGGCAACCCGGTAGCCGTCCGCCTGCACCGCCCGGACCGCATCCCCGAGTTCGCTGACGCCAACGTCCACCCGGTGTACGCGCCGGACGGCACCGTCGTGCAGTTGCTGGTGCTGTGCCGGGACGTGACCGCTGAGGTGGAGCGGCAGCGGAAGCTGGACGCCCTGCACCAGGCCGGCCGCGAGCTGGTCGAACTGGACGCGGCGAACATCGCCGAGGTGAGCGTGCCCGAGCGGGTCGAGTCGCTCAAGCACAACCTGCGGCGGCTGATCCACGACCTGTTGCACTACGACATTATCGAGGTGCGGATCTTCGACAAGAAGACGAACGAGCTGAAGCCGCTGCTGGAGGAGGGGATGACGCCGGAGGCGTCGGCCCGCCGGCTGGAAGCGTTGCCCACCGGCAACGGCGTCACCGGGTACGTGGCGTACCACCGCACCAGCTACCTGTGTACCGACGCCTCGACCGACCCGCACTACATCCGCGGGGCGTCCGAGGCCCGCAGCAGCCTGACCGTCCCGCTCATCCACCTGAACGAACTGGTCGGCACGTTCAACGTCGAAAGCCCGGTGGCCAACGGGTTCACCGCCGAAGACCTACAGTTCACCGAGCTGTTCAGCAAGGAGATCGCCGCCGCCCTGCACAACCTGGAACTGCTCACCGCCCAGCAGACGTGCGCCGCCACTCAGTCGGTCGAACTGGTGAGCCGGGAGATCGCTCTGCCGGTGGACGACGTGCTGGCCAGCGCCGCCGTGCTGCTGCGGCAGCTCGGCGACCGGGACGACACGGTGGTCGCCCACCTGCGGAAGATCGTGGACCGCGCCCGACAGGTGAAGGACTGCGTGCGGCGGGTGGGCGAGCAGGCCGGGGAGGGCGGAGTCAAACCCCTGACCGGTAAGCGGGTGCTCATCATCGAACAAGACCCGCGGCTGCGGCGAGAAGCGCATCTGGTGGTGGAGCGGCTGGGGGCGACGGCCGAGACGGTGGGCACCGCGGCCGAGGGGCTGGCCCTGCTCGCCGGGGTGGAGTACGACGCGGTGTTCATGGAGGTGCGGCCGGTGGACCTGGGCGGGTACGACACGTACAAGAGCATCCGCCAGACGCGGCCGGGCATCCGGGTGGCGATGACCACCGGGTTCGGGTACGACGCCGCCCACTCGATCGTGAAGGCCCGCGCCGACGGGCTGAAGCAGGTCCTGTTCAAGCCGTTCAAGCAGGACCAGGTGGTGAACGCGGTGCTGGCCGCGAACTGACCTCAACTCCCGCCCCACTTCGATTTAATTCGGTTCTTTTAGAAATCCTCTTCCCTCCGCCGTTCCGGTCGCGTACCGTGTGGGGCATGGATCACATCACCGCCCTCCGGCCGGGGCTGGTCGGCAAGCTGAACGAGCGGCAGGTGCTCCGCCTCATCCAGGCCCGCGGGCCGGTGTCGCGGGCGGAGGTGGCACGCCTGTCCGGCCTCAGCCCGCCGACCGTGTCCAAGGCGGTGGCGTCGCTGCTGCGGGCCGGGTTGCTGGAGGAGACGGCCACGTCGGACAACGCCCGCGGGCGGCCGGCGGTGAACCTGCGGCTGGCGACCGAGCGGGTGCAGGTGATCGGGGTGGTGATCGACGCCGATCACTGTGAGGTGGTGAGCGCCGGGCTGGACGGGGTGCTGCACGCCGACGCCCGCTCATTCCCGACGCCCACCACGTATCCCAAGCTGCTGGACGCGGTCGAGCGGCAGTGCCGGGCGGTGGTCGGCAAGGACGGTGTGAGCACGCTCGGCGTCGGGGTGAGCGTGCCCGGCCTGATCGACGACCGGCTGGGGCGGGTGGTGCTGTCCCCGAACCTGCCGCTGACCAACGGGCAGACGCCGGCGGTCGACCTGGGCGCACGGCTGGGGGTGGCCGGCACCCTGCTCCAGGAGTCGCACGCTTTATGCCTGGCCGAGCGGCACTACGGCCAGGCGGTCGGGGTGGATGACTTCGCGGTGCTCGACTTCGGGGTCGGCGTCGGATTGGGTGCGATGAGCGGCGGGCGGCTGCTCACCGGGCACAGCGGGCTGGCCGGCGAGATCGGGCACGTCACGGTGGTGACGGACGGCGGGCACGCGTGCGGGTGCGGGAACACCGGCTGCCTGGAAACCGAGTGCAACGACGCCGCGTTCGCCCGGCGGGTGGGCCGGCGGCTGAACCGCGAGGTGTCGTTCGACGAGGCGGTGGACCTGGCCCGGTCCGGCCGCAGCCCGCTGGCGAAGGAGTTGCACGACACCGCGGTGTACCTGGCGGTGGCGGTGGCCGCGGTGGTCAACCTGCTCAACCCGGCGGCGGTGTTCCTGCACACCCGCCTGTTCGAGGCGGACGACGGGCTGTTCGACAAGGTGGTCGAACTCACCCGCCGGCGGGCGCTGCCTCCGAACTTCGCCGACTGCCGGATCACCCGTGCGAAGGGGCACAAGCGGCAGGGGGCGGTGGCCGCGGCGGTGCAGCACCTGACCAACGCGGTCGCCGACGAGACCGGGTAGTCGGACGGCTCGCCCTCATGATTT
>CANJKY010000505.1 GCA_947474875.1 Gemmataceae bacterium | reverse complement strand
GAACCGCATGGTCCGCCGCCTCACCCTGCTCGCGCTGCTCCTGACCGCCGGGTTCACGTCCGCCCAGCCGGTGACCGCCACCCGCCTCCGCGGCGAGGCCGAGGCCGTCCGCACCCGCAAGCGGCTGACCGAGGCCCAGCAGAAGCTGACCGACAACAAGCCGGCCGAAGCCGCCGACGACCTGCAGAAGATCTTGGACGAGTCCGGCGACGACCTGGTGGCGGTGAAAGACGGGCAGTTCGTGCCCGCCCGCCGGCTGGTGCAGCAGTACCTGGCGGCGCTGCCGGCGAACACCCTGGCCACCTTCCGCCGCCGCATCGACGAGCCGGCCCGCAAGCTGCTCGACGCCGGCCGCACCGCCCGCGCCCCCCGCCCGCTGGAGGAGCTGCTGGAACGGTACTTCGTCAGCCGCCCGGCCGAGGACGCCCTGCTGCTGCTCGGCGAGCTGGCGTTCGAGCGGGGCGATTTCCCGGCGGCCGAGCGGCACTGGCGGAAGCTGCTGCCGGACGACCCGACGGAAGAGTTGAAGTACCCGGAGCCGAAAACCGACCCGGCGGGGGTGAAGGCGCGGCTCATCCTGTGCCGGCTGTTCGCCGGGGACGCGACCGCGGCGGAGGCGGAGCTGGCGAAGTTCCGCACCGCCCACCCGAAGGCGTCCGGCCCGCTGGCGGGGGGGAACGGGCCGTATGCCGACACCCTCGCCAAGCAAATCGCCGCCCGGCCGAAGGTGCCGTCCGACGCCGAGGGGTGGACGACGTTCGCCGGCAACCCGACCCGCGACGGCAAACCGGACGCCCCGCTGCCGCGGTACTGGTCCGGCGTCCGCCCGTGGAAGACGCCCATCCCTCGGGAGCGGGGGGACCAGGCCCGGCCGAACCCGGCGTCGTTCCCGGCGGCGAAGACGCTGGCGTTCCACCCGGTGGTGCTGGGCGGGTTCGCGTACCTGGCCGACGCCGGGCGGGTGTACCGGTTCGACCTGCGGGACGGGGCGGTGCGGCTGGCGTACCACGCGGAGGCACTGACAGACCCGCCGAACTTCGACCCGAAAGACCTGGCCCGCCCGAACCTGCAGGACGCCGACTTCACCCTGACCGCCGGCGGCGGACGGGTGTTCGCCCGGCTCGGCCCGTCCGCCCTGCCGACCGGCAGCGAGCAGGGCAAGAAGCCGCGGACGTACCTGGTGTGCCTGGAACCGAAAGACCCGCTCAACCTGGACGCGGACGCGCTCACGCTGGGTGCCCGCTGGCAAATCGCCCCGCCGGCCGCGGCCGACCTGTTCGCCGCCTGGGAGGGTGCCCCGCTGTGGGCGGACGGGCGGGTGTACGCGGCGTTCGTGCGGGTGGAGAACAGCCGGGTCGTCCACGCCGTCGCCTGTTACCCGGACTCGGCCGCCGGCAAGCCGCTGTGGGTGACCGACGTGTGCGACGCCGACGCCAACCGCGGGGCCGGGATGAAGAACCGGCACGAGGTGCTGACGCGGGCTGGCGGGAACGTGGTGTTCGGCTCGCACAGCGGGGTGACGGTGGCCCTGAACGAGATCAGCGGCAAGCCGGCCTGGGCGTTCCGCAACCCGCCGGCCGTCCGCCCGCCGGGCACCTCGCCCCGCGACCTGTGCCCGCCGCTGGCCGCCGCCGGCAAGGTGTTCGTCGCCCCGGCCGACGGCGACGCGGTGTACGCCCTGGACGCGGACGCCGGCCGGCCGGTGTGGGCCAGCGCCCGCGAGTTGCAGGTGGAGCAGTTGCTCGGGGTGAGCCGCGGGCGGCTGGTCGTGACGCTGAACGCACCGAATAAGGGGGTGCGAGGGTTCGACGTGAACACTGGCGACGACCAACTGCCGCACGGCTGGCGGCACATCGGGGCGGCGCTGCCGACGCACGGCCGCGGCATCGCCGGCGACGACCTGATCCTGTGGCCGACGCAGTCCGCCACGTCAAAGTCCTTGTGGCTGCTCGACCCGGACGACGGCCGACCGGCGTTCGTCCCGCAGCCCCGCATCCCCGGCGTGGCCGGCAACCTGGCGTTCGCCGACGGGGTGCTGCTGGTGGCCACCGAGAGCGAGCTGTGGGGATACGTGTTCGACCGCAAACCGCCGGCGAAACCGGCTGAGGGGACCGCGCCAGCGGTGATCCTGGGCAGTGCCCCGCGGCCGGCGTTCGACCCGAAGCCGGTGATCCCGCCAGCTAAGACCGGGTTCGACCCGGTAGCCGCTCCGAGCCTGGCGGAAGGAGCGAAGATCGCCCGCACCGCCGCCCTGCCGCCGCGGGCGTACCCGCTCCGCCCGTTCGGGGGGACGAGTGACAGCCGGGTGGCACTGACCGACGGCAAGTCGCTGTTCGCCGTCGACCCGACGGACGGCAAGACGGTGATGCGGGCCAGGCTCGACGCCCCGGCCGTGCTCACGTCCGCCGCATGCCTCACCGACGGCGGGGTGATCGCCACAGGTCCGCACGCGGTGGTGGCGGTGGCGAGCGACGGGCGGAAGCGGTGGGATTATCACTCGCCGGACCTGGAACTGTCCGCGTGTACGCTCGCCGGTTCACGGCTGGTGATGCGGGCCGGCGAGCGGGGGCTGATCGCCCTCGACCTGCCGTCCGGCAAGGTGGCCTGGGCGCTCGACTCGCTGAAGCGGCCGGAGGTGCGGCCGCACGAGTTCGACGCGGCCCCGCGGTTCGGCCCGTTCCTCACGGCGGTGGGGCGGTCGGTGATCGCACAGCGGGAACACGAGTGGTGGCGGGTGTCGGCCGACTCCGGCGCGGTCGAACACGTCGGCGCGACCACCGGGGCGGACTGGGTGACCCCGCCGACGGTGTACAAGAGCGGCGTACTGATCCCCGAGCCGACCGGGGCAATCACCATGTGGACGAACGGACGGGAGGAACGCCTGCTCGACCCCGGCCGGCCGGCCAACTGGACCGGAGTTCCGCCGACGGTGCGGGTGTTCGGCGACGACGTGCTGGTGGCGGTGTCGCGCAACACCGGCGTCGAGGTGCAGCGGACCGGCGACCGGCCGTGGTCGCACCTGCGGTTGCTGCCGGCCGGCGCGCTCGATCTGGCGCACGCCGACGCCGACCCGGACCGGTACTACCTGCCGTCCACCGACCGGGTGTTCGCTCTGAACCGCGAGTCCGGCCGGGAGGAGTGGTCCACCGCGTTGCCGGACGTACCGGACGGGACGAACTGGACCGTGCGGGCCGGGCGCCGGGCGGTCATCGTCCACCCGACCGCCACCATCGTCAACGATACGTCCGCCGGACCGTCGCTCCGCCGGTTCACGGAGTTTCCGTCCGCCCTGCGGTTGCTCGGGGCGATGGCGTCTCTGGGCGACGGCTGGGCGAACCGTACCCTGCCCGTACTGCTGCTCGACCCGGAGTCCGGTCGCCAGACGGGGCGGATAGACGTGCCTGCGGTCGGGCCTGCGGTGGCTGTATACCTGCACGCGGAGACGGCCGCTGTGGTGACGGCCGGCCGGATGACATGGCTGTCGAACAAGTAGAAATCCTGGAGTTTCCCGTGTCCGAAGTGCTCAAGCCGATCATCCTGGACGACGACGAAGTGCAAACCGCCGAGCGGCTGCGGTTCTCGTGCCAGAAGCTGCTGGCCGAGTGCGGCAAGGTGATCGTCGGCCAGACGGAGGTGCTGGAGCAACTGCTGCTGGCGGTGCTGGCCCGCGGGCACTGCCTGCTGGTGGGCGTGCCGGGGCTGGCGAAGACGCTCATGATCCGCACCCTGGCGGACGGCATGAACTTGACGTTCAACCGCGTCCAGTTCACCCCGGACCTGATGCCGACGGACATCACCGGCACCGAAATCCTGTACGACGACAAGGCGAGCGGCAGCCGCGGGTTCCGGTTCGTGAACGGGCCGATCTTCGCCAACATCGTGCTGGCCGACGAGATCAACCGCACCCCGCCGAAGACGCAGGCGGCGCTGCTCGAGGCCATGCAGGAGCGACAAGTCACCGTCGCCGGCACCCGACACAAGTTGCCCGACCCGTTCTTCGTGCTGGCGACGCAGAACCCGATCGAGCAGGAGGGCACGTACCCGCTGCCCGAGGCCCAGCAAGACCGGTTCATGTTCAACATCCGGGTGGACTACCCGGACGAGGAGGACG
>CANJKY010000504.1 GCA_947474875.1 Gemmataceae bacterium | reverse complement strand
CTGGTAGCTCTCGCTGATCTGCTTGAGGGCGGCGGCCATCGGCCCGTCCTCGCTCGCGCCGTCGGCCCAATCGCGGGCGGCGGTGAGAATGGCCCCGACGGTGCCGGTGACGGCGGTGCGGAACAGCACGTCGAACGAACTCACCCGCCGGCCTGTGGGGACGTCGTTCCGCTCCATCTGGCGGGCCAGCTTGGTGAAATGGTACGTCTCGCGGAGCAGGCCGAGGCGGGGCAGGCGGGCGAGCAGCGACTCCATCACCTGCTGGGCGATCTGGGCGCGGATAGCGGGAGCCGGGGCGCCGCCGTCGATCGGCGGGCACACCAGCAACGGCTCGTGCTTGAACAGGGCGAGGAAGGTGGGCAACTGCCGCCGCACCGCCGCCGGGTCGCCGTGCGCCAGCGCCCGCTCCAGCCGGATGGCGGCGGCCTCCCACGCCCGGATGCCGTCGGTCGGGCCGAGCGCCGCCTCGCCGCCGGGCAACTCGTTCGACCGCGGTAGCACCGCCGCCAGCACTCGGGCCGCCGCCGCCGTCTCCACCGCCGTCTGGACGACCGTGTCCAGCAGTTGGTATTTCACCCCCCGCTGGCGGTCGTACTCGGTGACGTGTTCCACCCCGCCGATCGGCTCCGGGATGGGCACCGCCTGCACCCGCTCGGCCAGCCGCCGCAGGTCGGCGTAGTTCTGGCGGGCGTTCCGCACCCACCCGGCCACCACCTGGGCGGCGTCCGGGTTGTTCGGCGGGAACAGGTCCGGGCGGGCGGCCAGCCGCCACAGCCGGGCGACGGTGGCGAGGAACCGCAGGCGGACGATCGCCGGCTCGGCCACCCCGTCGAGCGGGAACGTGCGGCCGGCGGCCGGGGCGGGGTCGTCGGCCAGCGACCCGTCCACCCCGTCGTCGGTCGAGTCCTTGTACGTCATCCCCTCGTAGGCCGAGGCGTACTCGTCGCCGTCGTCCTCGTCGTCGTCCCCGGCTTCCCGCTTCGGGGCGGCCGGCGGGTCGAGCACCTCCGGCACCTGCCAGCGGTCGTCGGCGTTCGCTTCGAGCAACTCGAAGAACCGGCGGAGCAGGTTCGACCGCTCGGCGGCGGGCGGGTCGGCAGCGGTGGCCAGCGTCCGCACCCAGCGGAAGGCGAGGCGGAAGAACGACGCCGACGGGTCTTGCAGTTGGACCGACTCGCTCTCGCTCAGCCACGTCACCAGCAGGGCCATGGACGCCCGCAAGTCACCCTGGTCGAGCAGGGCCTCGACCACCTGGGCGAACGCCGCCGGGGTGCGGAACCCGTCCCGGTGCTTCCGCCAGAACGCCGGGTCGGACGCCCCGCCGGACTTCCACAGGGCGAGCGCGCGGGCGACGTGGTCGGCGGCCTCGGCCCGCTCCCCGCCGAGCACCTTCGGCAGGTCGGACACGGTGCTGGTGGCGAACTTGTCCCACCACTCGGCCAGGTGCTCCATGCCGTCGCGGAGGGTGGCGGCCAGGTCGTCCCGCCCGTCGGCCGCGCTCGCCGCCAGCGCCAGCGCGTACACCTCCAGTTGGCGGCCGATGGTGAGGGTGAGCTCCTCCGCCCGCGGGTCGCGGACGGTGTCCCCGCGGTCGGCGAACGTCGGGAACAGCCCCTGGAAGCCGAGGATGTTCCACGGGTCGATGAGCGCCCCGCAGTCGATGCCGCGGCGGAGCAGGCTTTCGGTCTCGGACATCAGGGCGGGTATGTCGTCCAGCCGGCCGGACCGGGCGGCGTACAGTGCCCCTGTCTGCCGCAGGCGGATTTCGGTGGTGAACCGGGCGGCCGGGGCGGGGATGGCTGCCGCCCGGTCACGGGCCGCCTTCGAGTACCCCATCGCCGCGAAGAACACCGCCAGCCGCCGCTCTTGCAGGTGGTACGCCCGCTCGGACGCGATCGCCTGGTTGAGTGCCTGCCGCACCCCGCCGAACGGCTGTTTCAGCTTCGCCGCCTCCGCCCGCAGCCGCTCGCCGTGTTCGCCGGGCAGTTTGTCCAGCAACTGCTGGTAGAACCGATCGCGGAAGCGGGCGATCTTCTGCACCAGCTTGGACAGGGTGACGGTCGAGTCGTAATGGGTCGGGCCGGTGCCGCTGATGCCGGCCCCCATGAGCACCGTGCCGGCCAGCACCGCCGCCGCTTCGAACAGGTGGTTCGGGTTCGGCTCGCCGCCCTTCGGCCCCTTGCCCCTCGGCCCGTCGGTCTGGATGGCCGGACCGCGGACCGACCACCGCACGAGCGCGTCCAGAGTGCCCTGGCGGACGACGAACCGCTGGTAGAACCCGCGGCCGTCGATCTTGTGCGGGTCCCACTCGCCGAACAGCACGTTCGGCCGCTTGTTCATCGGGTGGAAGTGGTCGGTGGCCCGCGGGTCGAACGCCAGCTCGTCCATCCGCTCCGGGTCGAAACACGCCTCTTCGAGCAGGTCCGGGCTGGTCTGGGTGAGCAGGTCGACGCCCAGCCGCACCACGTCGGAGTACACCCCCGGCGCCACCCCGCTGTCGCGGAAGTACAGCGGCACGGCGCACACCTTCTCGTGCAGGTAGAAGTTCGTCTGCGGGCGGGTCTCGAGGACGGCGATCGGGCGGTAGCCGACGAAGTCGTTCAGGGCGCTGACGACGTGCCGGGGGAAGTCCGCGTCGGCGGTCGGGTGCGTTCCCCGCTCGTGCAGGATCGCCTCGCAGCACTTGGCGACGAAGAAAGCGTTGAACAGGGCGCTGTCCGGCTGGTGGGCGAGCAGGTCGGCGTGGTGCGCCCGGTAGGCGGCGAACACCGGGTCGAGGGCGGCCAGCACCTCGCGGGCCTGGCTCACGTCACGGAACGCGGCCGACCCGGACCGGTTCAGGTCGTCGGCCGCGGCCAGCAGCCACCGCCGCACGCTCGCCCACGGAGCCGGGTCGCGGTGCTCGTGCAGGAAGGCGAACGCCTCGCACACCGCCCTGCGGAACCGGGGGTCCGGGCGGCCGTCGGAGAAGTTCAGGTAGCCGACCAGCTTGGACGGGTCGAGGCGGCGGGTCAGCTCCGGGAAAGTGGCGTCCATCCGTCTCCATCCGCCCGTGACGACACACGAACCGTACACTCAGGATAAGTCATTCCGCTCCGTCGAACCAGTGAAGGATGCGAACTCATGCCCGGTGCGACGCGGCTGGCGGTGCTCCTGTCGGGCAGCGGCAGCACCCTCCAGAACCTGATCGACCGGACGAGCGACGGGCGGCTCCCCGCCACCATAGTAGGGGTGGTGTCCAGTCGGGCGGACGCTTTCGGGGTGGAGCGGGCCCGGCGGGCGGGCATTCCGGCCGTGGTCGAGCCGCCGAAGCCGCGGGAGACGTTCGCCGACCGGGTGTTCGCCGCGGTGCGGGGGTGGCGGCCGGACCTGGTCGTGCTGGCCGGGTGGATGCACCTGCTCGGCATCCCGCCGGATTACCGGGGGAAGGTGCTGAACGTCCACCCGGCGCTGCTGCCGGCGTTCGGCGGGAAGGGGATGTACGGCCGGCATGTGCATGAGGCGGTGCTGGCTTACGGGGCGAAGGTGAGCGGGTGTACGGTGCATTTCGTGGACGACGTGTACGACAACGGGCCGGTGATCCTGCAACGGACGGTGCCGGTGCTGGACGCGGACACGCCGGACGCCCTGGCCGAGCGGGTGCAGGCGGCCGAGCGGGAGGCGTACCCGGAAGCCATCCGGCTGATCGCGGAAGGGAAGTGGCGGCTGGACGGCCGGCGGGTGCTGTCCGCCTAACTTACCCTTTCCGCCGTAACGCCTTGTCGGCGATGTCGGTGCGGAAGTGGGCGCCGGGGAAGGAGATCAGTTTGACCGCCTCATAGGCCCGGGCCTTCGCCGCCGCCAGGTCGTCGCCCAGCGCCGTCACCGCCAGCACCCGCCCGCCGTCCGTCTGCACCCGCCCGTTCACCTCTTTCGTACCGGCGTGGAACACCTTCACGTCCGGCAGTTTCGCCGCCTCGTCCAGCCCGGAGATCGGCCGGCCCATCTCGTACTTGCCGGGGTACCCGCCGCTGCACATGACCACGCACACCGCCGGCCGTTCGTCCCACACCACTGGTTCGGCGAATTCGCCCAGCCGCTCGTCCGCCACCGCCTCCAACAGGGCGAGCAGGT
>CANJKY010000503.1 GCA_947474875.1 Gemmataceae bacterium | reverse complement strand
GGGAGCGGGTGGGGTGAGGCATACCCGCTCCCTCCGGTCGCGGTTCCAGCGGAACTGCACCTCGGCATCCGCGACCTCGCCGACCAGTTCGGCGTGCCCATCGTCGGCGGGGACACGAACAGTTGGGGCGGCGGGCTGGTGGTGTCCGTCACCGTGTTGGGCGAGCCGATCCGCGAGCCGGTGCTGCGGAGCGGGGCGAAACCCGGCGACCGCATCTTCGTCACCGGCCCGCTCGGCGGTAGCATCCTCGGCCGGCACCTGAACCCGACTCCGCGGCTTGCCGAAGCAGCGCGGCTGGTGAACTTCTGCGACCTGCACGCGATGATCGATGTGAGCGACGGGCTGGCGAAAGACCTCGGTCACATCTGCGAGGAGAGTGGGTGCGGGGCGGTGCTGCACGCCGACGCCATCCCCATTCACCCGGACGCGGTCGAACTGGCGGGGCGGACCGGGAAATCGCCGCTGGAACACGCCCTCGGCGACGGCGAGGACTTCGAGCTGGTGTTCACGGTGTCGGCGGACGACGCGGCGAAGTTGTTGGCAAACCCGCCGGTGCCGGTGTGGGCGATCGGCGAGATTGTGGCCGAACCGGGAATGTGGCTGATCGAGAATGGGCAGATGCGTCCGCTCGCCCCGGCCGGGTGGGAACACCGGTTGTGATCGGCGTTGAGCCGACGGTTGCTTTGGCAGATAAAGTGTCGGAGTGTAGGGTGGGCCGGTGGCCCACCGTGTGATGGAACGGTGGGCCACCGGCCCACCCTACGGGGCCTGTGCATGAAAATCCTGCTCGCCAACCCCCGCGGGTTCTGCGCCGGCGTCAACATGGCCATCGACGCCCTGGAGACGGCCATCCGCATGTTCGGCACCCCGCTGTACGTGTACCACGAGATCGTCCATAACCGGCCGATCGTCGAGCGGTTCACCCAGCTCGGGGTGGTGTTCGTCGATGACATCTCCGAGGTGCCCGCCGGCCAGACGGTGCTGTACTCCGCGCACGGGGTGTCGCCGGCCATCCGCCAGGCATCGAAGGAGCGGAACCTGCGGGCGATCGACGCCACCTGCCCGCTCGTGACGAAGGTTCACATGGAGGCGATCAAGTATGCCCGGGAGGGGTACACCATCGTGCTCATCGGGCACGAGGGGCACGACGAGGTGATCGGCACGATGGGCGAAGCGCCGGCGGCGATGGTGCTGGTGGAGGACGAGGAGGACGTGGCGAACCTGACCCTGCCGGCGGACGTGAAGGTGGCGTTCCTGACGCAGACGACGCTGAGCGTGGACGAGACGAAGGGCATCATCGCCGCGCTGAAGCGGAAGTACCCGCAAGTGATCAGCCCCGGCAAGGACGACATCTGTTACGCCACCCAGAACCGTCAGGAGGCGGTGCGGGACCTGGTGTCGGAGGCGGACGTGGTGATCGTGCTCGGCAGCCAGAACAGCAGCAACAGCCGGCGGCTGGCCGAGATCGCCGTGCAGAACGGCAAGGCGGCGCACCTGATCGACCGGGTGAGCGAGATGCGGGCGGACTGGTTCAAGCCGACGGACACGGTGCTGGTCACGGCCGGGGCGAGCGCGCCGGAGGAACACGTTCAGGATTGCGTGGCGTTCCTGGTGGACCGCTTCGCGGCGGCGGTGGAGAATCGGACCGTCCGCGAGGAACACGTCAGCTTCCCGCTGCCGAAAGAATTGCGGGTGATCTCGAACCGATGAGACGGGTGGCCGCAACGCCGCAAGCGGCGTAGTTTTCGACGCCGCTTGCGGCGTTACAGTCGCCACGTCAGGGAGCGGCCATGACCGAAGCGGACTGGCTGACCGCGACCGATCCGCGGCCGATGCTGGAGTTCCTCCGCTGGAAGGCGAGCGACCGGAAGTTGCGGCTGTTCGCGGCGGCGTGCTGCCGGGGAGCCTGGGACCGACTGAAGTACGCACCGTTACGCAGGGCGGTTGAAGTAATTGAACAGATCGCGGATGGCGAAGCGGCCCACGGTCAACTTGCGGCACTCAACAAGACGGTACGAAAGATCTGGTACGCACTGCAAGACGACGACAACCAGACCTATTGGAGTGTTCTGGCCGCGACCGATCCATCAGCCATAGTCGCACCGGGGACGACCAACCGCGATGCCCTAAATATGACGCTACATGTAAGGGCGGTGCCAGCGCAGCAGCGAATCTGCCTCCTCCGCGACATCTTCAACCCGTTTCGGCCCGTCGTGTTCGATCCCGCGTGGCGGTCCGAAACCGTTTCCGCTCTCGCCGCCGGCATCTATGCCGAGCGTGCGTTCGACCGCCTGCCGATCCTGGCCGACGCGCTCGAAGAGGCGGGGTGCGATCAGCCGGATATCCTGTACCACTGCCGCGGACCCGGCCCGCACGTCCGGGGTTGCTGGGCGGTCGATCTCGTCCTCGGGAAGTCGTAGGGTGGGTCCAGCGAGCGCGTCGCTCGCGCCGACCCACGATTCCACCCACCGTGGGTCACGGTCGCGTCACCGCATCCGGACCCACCCTACGGGCGTGATCGTACGCTCTCGACCGAGCAACCTCATGTCCGACCTCTCCCTCGACTACCTGCCGACGCTCCCCCGCCGCCGTGATTGGCGGATCGGCTGTGCCGGCGCCGGGTTCATCATGGCGGACTGCCACCTGGTGGCGTACCGCACCGCCGGGTTCAACCCGGTCGCCATCGCGTCGCGGAACCCGGACACGGCGAAGGCGGTCGCCGCCCGGCACGCCATCCCAACCGTTCACGCCGACTACGCTGCCTTGCTCGCCGACCCGCAGGTCGAAATCCTGGACGTGGCCGTACCGCCGCAGAACCAGCCGGACCTGATCCGCGAGGCGGTGCGGGTCGGCCGCGGTCGGCTGCGGGGCATCCTGGCGCAGAAGCCGCTCGCCCTGTCGGTGAAAGAGGCGAAGGAGATCGTCGCCGCGTGCGCCGACGCCGGCATCGTCCTCGCGGTCAACCAGAACATGCGGTTCGATCAGTCCGTCCGGGCGATGAAGCACCTGCTCACCCGCGGCGACCTGGGCACGCCGGTGTTCGCCAGCATCGACATGCGGGCGGTGCCGCACTGGATGCCGTGGGCGGAGGGGCTGCCGTCGCTGTCCACGTTCGTCATGAGCATCCACCACCTGGACACGTTCCGGTACTGGTTCGGAACCCCGGACCGCGTCCTCGCCAGCACCCGCCCGGACCCGCGGACGAAATTCCCGCACGCCGACGGCCTGAACCTGTACATCCTCGAATGGGACGACGGCAAGCGGGCGTCGAGCTGGGACGACGTGTGGGCCGGGCCGTGCAAGGAGGGCGTCGCCGGCGACACCCGCATCACCTGGCGGGTGGAAGGCACCGACGGGCTGGCCCAGGGGACGATCGGCTGGCCGAAGTACCCGGCGAAGGAGCCGAGTACCATCGAGTACAGCTCGCGGCGGCACCCCGGCGTGTGGGTCCGCCCGCGGTGGGGCGAGGTGTGGTTCCCGGACGCGTTCGTCGGCACGATGGCGCAACTGCTGGTGGCGGTGGAGGACGGCGCCGAGCCGGAGATCGGCGGGCGGGACAACCTGGAGACGGCCGCCTTGTGCGAGGCGGTGTTCGCCGCCGCCACCCAGCACCGCGTCACCACAGTGCGGGAGTTCCTCCGGTAGAATGGGCCGAGGAGGTGGGTCATGCTGCTCGAAGAGTACAACTTCAAGAAGGAAGTGCTGGACGACCCCGGGCCGGTGCTGGTGGACTTCTGGGCCGCGTGGTGCGGGCCGTGCCGGGCGATGAACCCGGTACTGGCGGCCGTCGCCCGCGACTACAAGGTGTGCAAGGTGAACACCGAGACGAACCCGCACCTGGCGGCCAAGTTCGACGTGGCGGCCATCCCGCTGCTGCTGGTGTTCCGCAACGGGCGGGTGGTGCGGCGGTTCGAGGGGGTGACGAACGAGGCCGCCCTGCGGGCCGCGCTGACGGCGGCGGGCTGACCGTCACTTCTTCTCTTTCTTCGCCCAGAAGTCCCGCCACAACTTGGCGTCGGGCTTCCGCGGGTCGTACCCGACGCCAGCCCGGTCGCCGGCCAGCCCCCGCAGGGCGTAGTCGGCCATCACCCGCGGGTACCAGTCGGAATCGTCCAGCGCGTC
>CANJKY010000502.1 GCA_947474875.1 Gemmataceae bacterium | reverse complement strand
TGCCGCTCACCGACCTGGGCGACGCACTCAAGACGAGTTTCAAGTTGAAGCGGAACCCGCTGTCGAACCCAGCTACCGCGGATGAGTGGGAACCGTACCTCACCGGCAAGCGGTCGGAGGTGGACGCCCTCCGCTGCCAACTCACCGACGCTGAACGGGAGATCAACGACCGCGTGTTCCGCCTGTTCCACCTCACGCCGGATGAGATCAAGTTGCTACTGAAGGAGGTGGAACACTGACGGAATTCCGCCCTTCCGCGAACGCCGTTCATCCGGAGCGCTATCCGCTTGAGTACCGATCTCTCGAACCTGCGAGAACCGCCATGCCCGACGACAAGCCGAACCCGGAACACCGTTTTCGCCTGACCCCCGAACAGCGGAAAGAAGTAGCCGACGACATTCGAGACATGATCGCAAAGGGGTACATCGTTCCCGCCCCGGAACCGGAGCCAGAACCGATTCGCCCGCCGCTCCGCCAGCCGGACAGCCCGGCCGAGTACATGGACGCCAACCGCTTCCCGGTGACGACGCGGGAAGGGATGACCCTGGCGGAGCAGATGGCGGAAGACGAGTGTTGGCTGAGAGAACTGCGGGAGTACCTGGAAGAGGACGGCAAGCTGACCCCGCGGAAGTGGGCGGAGTTGGTCGAACTGCTGTACAAGGTGCCGGTGCAGCACCGCATCCGCGAACTGGCCGCCGGTCGGCCGGGGCAGTCGCCCGCCGGTTGACCCGACGGACCGCCCCGGCGCGAACGCCGTTCACCGCTTCTTGCGCTGATCGTAAGCCCGGAGCCACAGTTCCGCAGGTGGACTCGGGTGAATGCGATACATCACCCGTCCACCTCCACGCGACCTGTTCTCGACTTCCAGAAAGCCGAGTTCGCGGAGTTTCATCAGGTGCCGGCTGTTGATGCCGAGCAACGCGGCTCTGTCATGAACGTGGGCGAACGTCACCAGACCGTTCAGGGCTTCCCGCTGCACGAACCCCCACGCCTCCACAAGTGTTGCCTTGCCCATCGCATCACCCTCGATTCAGGGATGGAACGGGGCGAACCTGCCGCCCCGTGAAATTCAACCACATCCCAGATCGATTCGCGATGACAGTAGGTAACACGACGGGTCGGAACCAATCATCCGCCGAGGTCGTACTTGCAATCCCAGGCGAGTTCCGTTCGCGGCATGGGCGGTCCGTCGGTGTGGGGAGGTGCGGGACAGTGTGCGAACCGGGTCAGGCCGGGGCCAGCCCGAACCGCCGCTTCCAGTAGTCCGGGTCGTGGCGGATTTCGCCGATCAGCCGGCGGGCCACGCCGGACGGCGGCTTGGTGCCCTGTTCCCACGCCCGCACCGCCTGCACCGACGCACCGAGGATGAGGGCGAACGCCGACTGGCTGACGCCGAGCGACTGGCGGGCCGCCTTCACGTCCTTCGCCTTGAGGACGGGCACCACCACCGCCGGCGGTGGCGGGATGCCATACTTCTCATCCACCGCCTTCGGCCCGCCGGCTTCCAGCGTGGCAAGAATCTGCTCCAACCCGGCGATCATTTCCGCGCCGACCCGTTCGGCCGTCCGTTTCCGCTCGGCTTGGGTCGGCTCGTTGGGTTTCTTCGTGGCAGCCATTAGTGTTGTTCCTCCAGTCGTCGGCGAATGGCGGCGAGTAGTTGGGCCATACGGCGTTTGTCTTTGGCCGGGATGTCGGCCATCTCCGCTTTCGTGAACGCGGTGGCGAGGTAAATCCGCCCGAAGGCGGTCAAGTCGGCGTAGTACACCCGCACCGCCCCAGATTTGCCCCGGCCCCACGACGGCGGGGCGAACCGAGCCTTCCGCCACCCGCCGGCGGTCGGCACCACCGGCCACGCGGTCGGGTCGTTCAGCAGGTCGAGTTGCAACCGGCGGAGGTCGGCGTCGGTACACCCGACCGCCTGCCAGCGGGCCAGAAAACCCGGCACCTCGACGAACGCCGACCAGTTGAACTCCATCAGCGAAGTATACCACCGGGGAGTACCACCGCAACGTCAGCGGCCGGCTGCCGGGGAGCGAAAAACTTTCGCCGACGGGTCGGCCTGACCCGCTCGCCTACCGTGCGCGTGAGTCCGGAACTTTCAATTGTTTTCGGTCCGCCGCACGGCGAAGCGGCGGCGCGCAACGGGCGGCGGATGCTGCCGGAGCATGTGGCTGCGAGAGCGCGGAAACGGGTCGAAACCGCGCCGAACGCGGTCGAACGGGCTGATTGACGCCTCTTTATGCCGATCGGTCCAATTCTGCGGCCTGCTGCGGAGGAGATTTTTCCGCGTGTGGGTACTGACACGCACTTTGGCGCTATTTCGCACCTGCCCGCCATACATACCGGCAGTCCTTTAACCCGCGGAGTATCCCGCCGTGAACACGACTGCCGAACTCGCCCCGAAGTCCGCCCGTTCCCCCCGCCGCAAGCGGAAGCTGCCCCGGCTCGCCCTTGACGCCGCGGGACTGGCCGCCGCCGTCGGCATCTCCCGCCGCAGCGTCTGCACGCTGGCCGCCGCCGGCAAGCTGCCGGCGTCCGTCCGGCTCGGCGGGCGGGTGGTCTGGTATCTGCCCGAAGTGCGGGCGTGGCTGAAGGCCGGTGCCCCGGACCGGCAGACGTGGGAGGCGGTGAAGGCCGCCCGTGCGCAGTGACCACACCCTACCCGAATCACCCCTGAGAGTCCGCACCGTGATGACCACCCTGACCCGTGACACCGGCGAGCGGCGGAAACAACAAGCTCTGTTCCGACTGGAAACCACCCGAGCGCGGCTGATCCGGTCCGCCCGGCGTGCGCTCGTGCGACACCTGCTCGAACACGGCACCGGAACCATCGACGCCGTTCGCGCCGCGGTGGACGTGCCGGACGGCATCAACCCGAAGGCGTTCGGGGCGGTGCCGAAGGCGCTGGCGTCAGCCGGGCTGATCCGATCGACCGGGTTCACCCGCACCGCCCGCGCCGTCGGACACGCCCGGCCGGTGCAGAGGTGGGAACTGGCTGACCCGGCCGCGGCCGTCGCGTGGCTGAACGATCACCCCGAACTGCCCGAACCGTCGGCCGACCACGCCGACCCGTTCGCCACCTGATTCACCCTCAACCCGGTGTCACCCATGACGCGCCCGACTGACGGGACGCGGCCGGGGATGGTGCGTACATCGCCTTCCCGCCCGTGCCCGGTGTGCAAGAAACCCGACTGGTGCCTTGTCGCTGCCGATGGCTTGGCGTGCATTTGTAAGCGTATCGAGAGCAGTAAGCAGTGCGGGGACGCCGGCTGGTTGCACCGGCTGGCCGACCCGTTCGCCCCGCCGCCGTCGGTGAAGAACTGGACGAACGACGCGAAACGGTATGCGAGCCAGTTGGACTCCGACCGGAAGCGGGGGTTGTGCGACCGCCTCCGACTGCCGGCGGAAGCCCTCGACACGCTCCCGCATCTCGGCTTCCGTGACGACGACCCGGCCGGACCGTGCTTCACCTTCCCCGAGTCGGACGCGGGCGGGACGGTGATCGGCATCAACCGCCGGTTCTCGGACAGCACCAAGAAGCTGATCCGCGGAGGAAACCGCGGCCTAACACTGCCGCACGGCTGGCGGGAGCGGCCCGGCCCGGTGTGCGTGGTGGAAGGGCCGACGGACGCGGCGGCGCTCTCGGCCGCGGGGCTGGCGTGCGTCGGCCGGCCGTCGAATTCCGGCGGGGCGAAGTTGCTCGGCGAGTTGCTTGCCGGCTGGCCGTCCGACCGGGACGTCTACATCATCGGCGAGAACGATAAGAAGCCGCACGGAGGTTGGCCGGGGCAAACAGGGGCGCTGTCGGTAGCGAAGCAACTGGCCGAAACGCTCCGCCGGCCGATCCGCGTGGCGTTCCCGCCGGGCGAGGCGAAGGACGTCCGCGACTGGCTGACCGCCGACGCCCACGGAGAAACCCCGTGGGCCGTTCGCGGGGCGCAGCTCCGCGACCACTTCCAGGCAACAGCCGAGATGATTGGCCCGCCCGCCGAGCAGAACGAACCGGTTGATGCGGACGGGCCGGACAACCCGCACCGGCTGGCGGGCGGGTTCCTGGCGAGCCTCACCCCGCCGGGCGAACCGCTCCGGCTGCGCTACTGGCGGAGTGAGTTCGTCGAGTGGGA
>CANJKY010000501.1 GCA_947474875.1 Gemmataceae bacterium | reverse complement strand
GTGAAGACAGGCAAGCCGGTGGCGGTGGCATAACACCCCATCTTCCCCACTTTCGCCAACCAGAACGACCGGCGGATTCGGCAGGATAGCGGGAATCGGGAAAACAGTCTCGATCGACTCGACCGCGGGAGTTTGCCGATCCTCACAAGCAGGTGAACCATCACCGTTTGGTGAGGATGCGTCATGGACCGGTGCTTTCTTTTCCTGTTTGCGGCAGTGATGAGCGTGGCGGCCGGGGGCGGGTGCCTCAGCTGCCACTACACCGCCTACCGCGAGTGTCTGCGGCCGACCGAACAAGCGGCGGTGCCGGCCCCGGCGCGGGCGAAGGTGTTCGTGTTCCTGATGAACGGGCTGGACGTGTTCGACGCCGGCGGGCTGAAGGAACTGGAGTGCGAGATCGTGCGGGCCGGATTCCCGAAGGTGTATTACGCCCAGCGGTTCGACGAGGCGTGGTACTACCGGGAGATCCACCGCCTGCGCCGCGAGGACGCCGACCACCGGTTCGTACTGGTCGGTGTCGGGGCGGCGGCGACGCAGCTTCACGAACTGGCCTGCAAGCTGACCGCCGACGGCATACCGCTCGAATCGGTCGTGTACCTCGACCCGGCGTTCTCAAGCGCGGATCCGGCGACCGACGCCCCGTACCCGACGAAGGTGATTCGATCCCACATGTGGGTGGGGGCACCGCGGCTGAAGGCGAGCGAGGAGTTGAAGGTGAAGCGGGTCGGCCACATGCACCTGCCGAACAGCCCGGTAGCGGTGGCCGAGCTTGTCGGGATTCTCACCGACGCCGCTCGCCAGGTGCCGACCCCGCGGCAGGACTTCGACTGCATCCCGCTTTTGGACGAAAAGAAGCCGATTCCCAGGCCGAACGAGCCGAAGCAGGTGCCCCTTCCCCCGCCGGGGTGGGACGTGCTTTGTCCGATGTTCGGACACCCCGGGTGAGGGAGCCGAGTTTTGCCAGCCCTCGACCTTGAGATTCCAAAACTCGAAGCGTAAGGTGTAATACACAACCGACGGCAACGTTGGTTGTAGCCGAGAGCGTAGAGATATCGGAGCTGAGTGGGCGACAGCATCCGGTACTACGTCTCTCGGTTTTTTTGCGCGCCCGCGGCACTTTCCACGGCCAACTCCCCGCCCCGTAGTTCAATAGCCGGATGAAGTTGAAGCAACTCCCGGAGGACTTCCGGGTCGAGGAGTTGACGGATGTGGCGCCTGCGGCGGACGGGCCGTTCGCCCTGTACCGGCTGCACAAGGTCGGCTGGACCACGCCGGACGCGATTCAGGTGATCGCCCGCCGGTGGAACCTGCGGTGGAACCAGATCGGGTACGGCGGACTGAAGGACCGCCACGCCGACACGACGCAATACCTGACCATCCTTCACGGCCCGCGGCGGAACCTGTCGCACCAGCGGATTGAGGTGACCCACCTCGGGCAAGCTCATCAGCCGTACTCGTCCCGCGACATCCGGGCGAACCGGTTCGCCGTCGTCCTGCGGGCCGTCTCGCCGGGCGACGAGGCGGGGGTGCTGGCGGCGGTCGAGCAGGTGCGGCGGACCGGGGTGCCGAACTACTTCGACGACCAGCGGTTCGGGTCGGTGACGGCGGACGGCCGGTTCGTCGCCCGCGAACTGGTGTTCGGCCGGTTCGAGGAGGCGCTCAAACTCGCCCTCACCGCCCCGTATGAGTTCGACCGGGCGGACGAGAAGCGGGAGAAGCAGACGCTGACGCAACACTGGGGCGACTGGCCGGCGTGCAAGGCGAAGCTGCCGAAGGGCCACGCCCGCAGCCTGGTGACGTACTTGTGCGACCACCCGACGCACTTCAAGGGGGCGGTGGCCCGGCTGCGGCCGGAGTTGCAGGGGCTGTACCTGTCGGCGTACCAGAGTGAGGTGTGGAACCGGGTGCTGGCGAAGTGGCTGGCGGCGAACTTCCCGCCGGAGTCGCTCGGCGTCATCCGCCAGCACCGGGGCGAACAGCCGGTGCCGACGGACGTGCCCGACCCGCTGGCCGACCGCTGGGCGAACCTAGTCATCCCGCTGCCGTCGCCGCGGCTCAAACCCGACCCTGCGGCCGACTACCTGCCGCACCTGGACGCGGTGCTGGCCGAGGAGGGGCTGACGCTCAAGCAACTCAAGGTGCCGGGGCTGGACAAGCCGTTCTTCTCGAAGGGCGAGCGGGCCGGGTGCCTGCGGCCGGCCGGCATGACCGCCGACGCCGCGGACGACGACCTGAACCGCGGGAAGCGAAAACTCACCCTGCGGTTCGACCTGCCCCGTGGGTGCTACGCGACGATGGTGGTGAAGCGGGTCACTTCTTCCCCGCCAGCTCCTTGAACGCCTCGCACAGCACCTTCGCCACGTCCGGGCCGCAGCTGTTGATCTCCCCGTACTGGGCGTCCTTGCGGCCGTAGCAGAACGGCGGCTGCTCGTCCCACTGCCGCTTCGGGATGATGTACCCGATCTCGTCGTTCGCCAGCCCGATCAGCATCTTGTGCTTGCCCTTCAACTGCGGGTAGATGGCCGGCTCCTTCGAGGCGTTCGGGAAGTCCGCCCCCGGGTCGACCGGCTCCTGGATCTTGTCGAGCACCAGCTCCGGGTAAATCTCGCCCGGGATCAGCGCCACGTCCAGTTCGCCGAGCTTCAGATAGCCCACCTCCGTCTTCACCCCCACCGGCTTGCTCGCGTCCTTGCCCTCCACAAACTTCTCCGGCGCCGGGTTGCCGTCCCACACGTACATCGGCCGCTTGAACACCCCCGCCTGCCACGCCAGCCGGTACAGGGCGTTGTCCACCGGGGCGAGCAAGGCTTTCGTCCGCACGGCGAACGGCACAAGGGTGGCGGGCACGGCCGCCTGCACCGCCTTCTCCGCCAGTTTGCCCACCTCCACCCCGTACTTCTCCGTCTTCTCGAACGTGCCGTCCTTCATGTCTTTCCCGTCGGCGTCCTTCAGCGGCACCCGCAGGGAGGTCATCAGCCCGCCGACGGTGCCGGTGAAGTACACCACCGGGCACTTGTACTTTTTCGTCAGGTGGGCCACCGTGTACCCGACGTGGTCGGCGCTCACCTCGGTGTTCTTGTCGTCCAGCAGTTCCGGGTGGACGTTCCACTGCACCAATAGTCCGACCGGGGCGTCGCCGGGTTTGGCGTCAGTGGCGTCGAACCGGATGACCACCATGTCGTCGTGCTTCACCTCCGGCAGGCGGCCGTCGCGGAGCAACTCCGGCCCCTTCGCCGTGCCCACCCGGGCCGTCGCCGGGGCCAGCTTCTTCTCGGCCGCCGTCACCGCCGCCGCCGCCCCGTCGATCACCCGCTTCAGGTACGCCGGATCCACCCCGCTCTCGAAGGGCGTCTTCCCCCACAGCCCGAGCGTGTCCGGCCCCTCGTGGTTGTGGGTGGCGGACACCAGCACGTAATCGAACCCCTTCAGTTGCTCCCGCACCCGCTCCACCGCCGGCAGGAACAGGCCGACCACGTCCACCGACACCAGGGCGATCTTCTTCGTGCCGTCGGACAGCACCACCGCCCGCGCCACGATCGGGTCGTGCACCTTGGTGGCCGGGCGGTTCTGGCCGTACCCGGCCAGGTACACCGGCGTCTTGCCGTCCACCACCGGGGACACGTCCGTCTCGGCGAACCCGACGGACAGCTTCGGCTCGGCGGCGGGGAGGGTGGGGAGGAGGAGAAGCAGGGCGAGGGCGGGGAAGGCGGGTCGCATGGGGAGGGGCCTCCGGGAGGTTCGGGGTCAGTGTACGCCCGCGGGTCGGATATGATGTACGGGAGAGTTCCCGCAGAGGTGCGATCATGGCGAAACGCTCGGCGAAAGAGCAGGCGGCCGACTCGACCCCGTCGCTGTTCCACGAGGCGCCGACGCCGCTGGAGACGCTGCCGCCCGACGACCCGAAGCCGAATGTGGACCCGGCGGTCATCCCGGCCAACTTCCCGCCGAGCTGGCTGGCGGCCATCGGGGACGAGTTCGCCAAGCCGTACTTCGCCGACCTGCGGAAGTTCATCACCGACGAGCGGAAGCAGTACTCCATTTTTCCGCCGGCGGCGGACGTGTTCAACGCCTTCCGGTACACCCCGTTGCACCTGGTGCGGGTGGTCATCCTCGGCCAGGATCCGTACCCGACGCCGGG
>CANJKY010000500.1 GCA_947474875.1 Gemmataceae bacterium | reverse complement strand
GAGGCGGACAGGAATAAGTTGGGGAGGTGCGAAGATGGTGACACGCCCGTGTGGGCGTGTCAAGGCGGAAGTGAGAAAAGTATGAGCGTGGCTGAAACCGCCCCGCGGTCATCCCCCCGCCCCGATCATCGCCAGCACGTTCTCCTTACCCAGCCGGGTGACGTAGTCCCCGAACCCCTCACCCGGCTGCCGGTCGGTTTTGTACACCGCCAGCACCTTTTTCAGCGTCGGGACGATATGGTCCTTCGGCAGTAAATCCTGAAGCTCGAAGCTGAGCCGGTCGCCGTGGATCCGCCCGCCGACGTACAGCGTGTACTTGTCCCCGCTGCGGCCGACGAGACCGACGTCCGAGTTGTACGGCCGGGCGCACCCGTTCGGGCAGCCGGTCATCCGCAGCGACAGCGGGGTGTCACCCAGACCCAGCCCGGCCAATTCACGTTCCAGTTCGTCCACCAGCGTGGGCAGGTATCGCTCGCTCTCGCTGATCGCCAGCGGGCAGGTGGGGATGGCCGGGCACGCCAGGCTCCACTTCTGGATCGGGCTGAGCTGGTCCGCCGGCCGCACGCCGTGGTCGGTGAGGATCGCTTCCACCGTCCCCTTGTCCGCTGTGGCGATGTCGCACAGCAGCACGTCCTGCTGCGGCGTCACCCGCACGCTGCACCGCAACTTCGACACCACCGCCAGCAACCCGGACCGCAGCCGCAGGGTGCCCGCGTCCTTCACCCGGCCGTTCTCCACGCTGACCCCGTAGAACCAGCGGTCCCCGCCCTGTGGGTGCCACCCGAGGTGCAGATCCACGCCCGTCACCGGGGCGTGCTTCGGGGCGACGAGCGGCGTTCGGAAATAGTCCTGCTGGAACACCTCGCGGAACCGCTCCACCCCCCAGTCGGCCATCAGGTACTTGATGCGGGCGCGCTTGCGATCGGAGCGGTTGCCGTGATCGCGGAACAGCTTCACCACCGCCTCGGCCGCCGCCACCACCTGGTCCGGCTCGACGTAGCACACCTCACGCCCCAGGTGCGGGAACGTCTCCGGCTTGCTGTTCGTCATCCCCATGCCGCCGCCGACGATCAGGTTGTACCCGACCGGCCGACCGCCGTCGGCGATCGCCTGGAAGCCGAGACAGTTGGCGTAGATGTCCACGCAGTTGTCGTCCGGCAGGCCGAACGCGATCTTGAATTTCCGCGGCAGGTACAGCTTGCCGTAGATCGGCTCGGCCTCGGCCGGCTCGCCCGGCGGGGTCACGCTCTCCCCGTTCAACCAGATCTCGTGGTACGCCCGCTTGCCGGCGTGCGGGGTGAGGTGGTCGGCCACTTTGTTGCACAACTCGTTGTTCAGCTTCCGCACCGCGTCCGGCAGCGGGGCGGGGCAGCTCATCACGTTCCGGTTCACGTCCCCGCACGCGCTGATGGTGGACAGCAGCGTGTGGTTGATCTCGCCGATGGTGGACTTGAGGTTTTTCTTCAGCACCCCGTGCAACTGGATGCTCTGGCGGGTGGTGAACCGCAGGGTGCCGTTGGCGTACTTCTGAGCGATGTCGTCCATCGCCAGGTATTGGTCCGCCGTCAGCACCCCGCCGGGCAGCCGCAGGCGGATCATCATCATGTACGCCTTACCCACCCCCGGCTTGTCCCGCTTCTTGCGGGCGTCCCGGTCCTCCTGCTGGTAGGTGCCGTGGAACTTCACCAACTGTTTCGACGACTCGGTGAAGTGGTCGGTGTCGGCGGCCAGTTCCGCGGCCAGCGTGCCGCGGAGGTAGTTGGACGTGTCCTTGATCCCCTCCACGGGGGACGGCTTCGCGGCGGTCGGCTCGGTGGACATTGAAACTCCAGGCAAAACCGGCGCACGGGCGTGCGCCGGCGTTCACTGTCTGTTTTACCAACCCGATCCGGTGGCGGAACCCCAACACCTGACGGAGTGGTCCGGTCGTGCCGGCTGCGCCGATCGGGGCGAGTGCGCCGGTCCGCCTCCGCCCGCCCCGCCGCCGGTCCGCACTCGGCCGCACGCCGGTGAAGCGAGCTTCGGGTAGGCTCCGATTCTGTACCTCGCCGACGCTGGCCGCCGCCGTCGGCTGACGTGTTCTCGTAGGAACGACCCGTGACCGACACCCCGGTGACCCCTCCAACCGCCCCCGGAGCTGCCCATGACCCCGCCACCGTCACGATCGGCTTCCTCAGCATCCTGCACGACGCCGGCGGGGCGCTCGGCGGGTATCTGGTGACGAACTCGTGGGGCCGCCCGCTGGAGTTCCGCCTGAGCACGGCCGTGCAGCCGAACCGGGTGCAGCAAATCCTGTACGGCCCGACGCTGACCGAATACCTGCACGGCGACCTGATCGGGAAGACGCTGGTGGACAAGACCGGGGTGCCGCCGGCGCTGGTGGTGACGGACAGCCTGCCGGCGCTGACCCTGCGGAATCACCTGGACGTGCCGGTGGTGGCGGTGCGGCCGGACGACCTGGACCTGTCCGCGTCGGACGTGTTACCGCTTCCCCACCCGCGGAGCAGCACCCTGCTGGTCTACCCGGCCCGGCACGCGGCCGAGCGGGGGCGGATCGAGCGGCTGTTGGAGCGGGTGGACCCGGCGGTGGACCTGGCCGAGCCGTTCGCCCGCATCCGGGAGGCGGTGGCGGAAGCCCGCAAGATGGGAGTGACCAACCGTGCGGCCTGACATGGACGTCGTCGCCCTCGCCCCGGCGGATGAGGGCACGGAGGAAGTCGCCCTGCTGCCGGTGCCGGCCGCGCTCGCCCTGTCTCGGTTCGACCCGAGGCTGGCCGCGTCCGTCCGCGAGGCCCGGCTGCTGACGAACGCCCCGTGGGTGCGGTCGCTCGGCAAGCTCGACCTGACCGTGCAGACGGAGGGGTGGAAGTTCCCGGCCCCGCCGCCGGAGCTGGACCGCCCGCCCGCCCCGAAGCCACGACCCGAGCCGAAGCCGGCGGGCAAACAGGTGGTCGATCTGCCGCACCTGCCCGACCCGACGGCGGCCGAGAAGAAGTCGCACATCCGCGCCCGGCCGACGGCCGACATGGTGCTGTTCAAGGACCGCCTGCTGTACCTGTTGCAACCGCCCCTCGACGGACTGTTCGACGGCCGCCAGTTGGAGGTGCCGTTCGAGCCGTTCCCGTACCAACTGGAGGGGATCGCGTTCCTGATGCCCCGCCACGGCGCACTGCTGGCCGACGAGATGGGTTTGGGAAAAACGGCCCAGGCGATACTTTCGTTACGGCTGATGTTTCACCAGGGGTTGATCCGCACTGCGCTCATCGTGTGCCCGAAGCCGCTCGTCCACAACTGGTGCCGGGAGTTGAAGGTGTGGGCGCCGGACCTGCCGCACGAGGTGTTCCCGGCCGACCCGGACCTGCGGCGGGCGGCGTGGAAGGTGTCCAACTGCCCGCTCAAAATCGTCAACTACGAGACGCTCACCCGCGACGCCGAGTTGGCCGCCGACCCGGCCGTGTTCTTCGACGTGGTGGTGCTGGACGAGGCCCAGCGGATCAAGAACCGGGAGTCGAAGACGGCCGAGGCGGTGTGCGGGCTGAACCGCGCCCGCAGTTGGGCGCTCACCGGCACGCCCATTGAGAACTCGCACGACGACCTCATCAACATCTTCTCATTCGTCGACCCGGGGCGGGTGCCGGCCGACACCCCGGCCAAGCGGCTGGTGCAGCTCACCTCCGACTGCATCCTGCGGCGGACGAAGGACGATGTGCAGTCGGACATGCCGCCGAAGGTATACCGCGACCTCACCCTGGACCTCACCCCGGCGCAGCAGCTGGCGTACCGGCGGGCGGAGGAGGAGGGCGTCGTCCAGTTGAACGAACTCGGCGACACCATCAGCGTGCAGCACGTATTCCACCTGGTGATGCGGCTGAAGCAGATATGCAACTTCGACCCGCTCACCGGCGAGAGCGCCAAGCTGGACCAACTGCTGACGGACATGGAGGAAGTGGCGGCGAACGGGCGGAAGGCGATCGTGTTCAGCCAGTGGGTGGAGCCACTGCACATCCTGGCCGACGCCCTGCGGGCGTACAACCCGCTCCAGTACCACGGCCGCATCCCGCAGGCCGAGCGAACGCCCGTCCTGGACGAGTTCAAGGCGAACCCGGACCGGCACGTACTGCTGATGAGCTACGGCAGCGGG
>CANJKY010000499.1 GCA_947474875.1 Gemmataceae bacterium | reverse complement strand
CTGGGCACCGCCCTCGGGGTGCTGGTGCTGGTGCTCGGCGGGCTGTTCCTGCTAGTCAAGGGGTCGCAGTTCTCCTCGCTGGTCAGCCGGGCGGTGAACCCGTTCGCCAACACGGCGATCGCCAGCCGCACCCGCATCGACCTGCTCGAACCGGCCGGCGGGAACGCCACCGTCACCGACGGCGAGCAACTGAACGTGGCGATCAGCATCGGCGGGCGACTGCCGGACGCGGCCGGACCGGAGAAGCCGCGGCTGCTGGTGCGGCACAACCCGGACGCCACCGAGTACGACGAGTTCCCGCTCGTCCGCGGCGAAGGGTCGCGGGACTTTTCGCTGATGGTCCCCCGCAGCGTCATCCAGAACGGGTTCTGGTACCGGGTGGCCGCCGGCGACGGGCTGACCCCCGAGTACCGGGTGGGCGTCCGCACCCGGCCGATGGTGAACGGGTTCCGGGCCGAGTACGAGTACCCGGCGTACCTGAAGTGGCCGGCCGACGTGGGCACCGACGCCCGCGTCCGCGGCCCCCGCGGGGCGGCGGTGGCGCTCACCGTCACCACCAACCGCGAGATGACGGGCGGGTCGATCATCGTCACCACCCCCGGGCGGTCCGAGGCCATCCCCGGCGTGGTGACCGGCGAGAAGCGGAACGCCCTGCGGTTCCCCCTGAAGCTGGTCGAGTCCGGCACATACCGGGTGCAGTTCCAACCGGCCGGGGCGGAGGGCGTGGCCCTGTCCGGCGAGTACCCGCTGGATGTGGAAATCGACCAGGCCCCGCGGGTGACGATCGACTCGCCGAAAGAGGAGGAGATCGTACTGCCGGCGGGTGAACGGCTGGCGGTGGACGCCACCATCCAGGACGACCACGGGATCGTGTCCGCTGCCCTGCGGTTCCGGCTGAACGGGCAGGACACCCCGGCCATCCCGGCGAAGAAGTACCGCGACGGTAAACCGTTCGTGCGGGCGAAGGACGGCACACACGAGACCGAAGTGCCCGACTACAAGGACTCGGTGAAGCTCGACTCCCTGACCGACGACAAGGGCAAACCGCTGGCGTTGAAGGAAGGCGATGTGCTGGAGTTCTGGCTGGAGGCGACGGACAACTGCACCGAGCCGACGGCGAACGTCGGGGCGTCGGCGAAGAAGAAGATCCGCATCGCCCCGCCCCCGCCGAAGCCCGACCCGGTGCAGCAGCAGCGGAAGGACGACAGGCGGCGACAGGACGAGGCGAAGGCCCAGCAGCGGCAAGACCAGCGGCAGCAGAACGACACCCGCCCGCCGGACCAGGCCCGTAACCCGGACCCGGACAAGCAGCCGAATCAGCCGCAAGACCCGAACAAGCCGGGTGAGCCGACCGGCGACCCGATGAAGGGCGGGGAGACCGGCAAGAAGGACGATGCCAACCCCTTGGGCAACGGCCAGCCGGGGAACGACCCGAGCGGCAAACCCGACCCCAGCGGCAAGCCGGACGCTGGCACGAAACCCGATCCGAACCGGAAGCAAGACCCGAAGACTCAGCCGGACGGATCACCCGACCAGAAGAGCGGCACCGGCGACAAGCCGGACGACAAGACCCAGCAGAAGCAGGCCCAGGACATCCAGGACAAGATCAACGAGAAGAAGGGCGAACCCGGCGACGCGAAGGGCGACGGCACGAACGCCCCTCAGGGTCAGGAGACGAAACCGACCGGCGAGAACAAGCCGGGCGACAAGGGGAACCCGCAGGGCAACGATAAGGGCGCTGCCCAGCCGAAAGACGGCGACCCCGGCGACAAGCCCGGCACCCCGCCGCCGGCTGAGAACAAGAACGGCGGCACGCTCACCCAGCCGGAACGCTCGGCCGACAAGGAGGGGCCGAAGGAGGGCGCCACGGGCGACCAGCAGCCGGCCGGCGAGCAGCCGAAGTCCCCGCCGAAAGACGGGGCCGAGGCCGGCACGTCGAAGGGGTCGAACCCGCAGCCGGGTGGTCAACCCAACGACCCGGGGGAACTGGACCGAGAGAACGGCGGCTCGAAACCGCAGGACAAGCTCGACAATTTGGCCGGCAAGGAACACCGCGACACGGTCGAGCGGCTGAACCGCGACCTGAATTCCGGCGACCCCAAGCGGCAGGAGCAGGCCAAGAAGGAAATCGACGAACTGACCAAGAAGCACCAGGACGAGCTGGCGAAGAAGAACCAGGGGAACGACAAGCAGGACGCCGCCGGCGGGGCGAAGGGGGCCGAACCGCAGCCGAAGAACGGCGACAAGTCCGACCAACAACCCGGTTCGCCGATGGGCGGCGGGAAGGACGACAAGTCCGACGCCAAGCACCCGGACGACCTGAGCGGGGCGAAGGGCAGCGGCGACCCCACCCGCGGGGACACGAAGAAGGAGGAGAAGCAGCCGCAAGGCCGCGGCGGATCCGACACCAAAGACCCGACGGCCGAGCAGCAGCCCGGGGCCGCCGGGGCGAAGGGCGAGAAGCCGATGGACCCGGCCGCGAACAAGGATGGGAAGGGCGACCCGAAGGGCGGCAACCAGCCCGGTCAGAAGCAGACCGGCCCCCCGCCGGACGCCGGCCAGGAGAAAGTGCCGCCGAAGGACGACAGCACCGACCCGCTGGGCAAAGGTGACCCGGCCGAGAGCAAGGGCGCTGGGTCGAAGGACGGCGACCCGATGGGCACGAAGGACGATGACAAAGGCAAGACCAAGCCGCCGATGACTCAGCAGGACGTGAAGAAGGACGGCGCCGGCACCGGCAAGCCGGACGACAAACAGGGGTCGGGTGACAAGCCGGACGGCAAAACGCCGCCGAAGGCCGGCGGCACGGGCGAGAAGGATCCGAAGCAGGATCAGGGGAACCCGTCCGGCGGGCAGAACGACCAGAAGATCGATCCGAAGGAACTGGAGCAGGCGGTCCGCGACCTGGACAGCGAGAACCCGGGCACCCGCGAGGCCGCCCGGCAGAAGCTGGACGAGAAAATCGGCAAGCAGAACCGGGAGACCGTCGAGCGGCTGAACCGCGACCTGAAGTCCGGCGACCCGATGAAACAGCAGCAGGCCAAGAAGGACATCGAGGAACTGGCGAAGAAGCAGCCGCAGGGGCGGGGCGGGCCGGAGGGCGCAAAGCCGAAACAGATGACCGAGCAGCAGAAGCAGGAGTTGGAGAACGCCGCCAGGAACCTGAACTCGGACGACCCGGCCGACCGCCAGAAGGCCGAGCAGAAGGTGGACGACCTGATCGGCAAGAAGAAGCGGGAGGAGCTTCAACAGGACATGAAAGACCTGACCGGGAACGACCCGGCCAAGGCGAAGGCGGCGAAGGACAAGCTGGAGCAGGCCGCCCGCGACTTCCAGAACCAGCAGGGGAAGGGCAAGCCGACCGACGAGTCGCGGAACCTGGGCGGCAACAACGTGGACCGCGAGGGCAAGCCGATCGAGGGCAACCCGGAGTACCGGCTGCGGTCGGCCGAGCGGCAGCTCGACGATTTCAAGAAGTACCGCGGGAACAAGGAGTTCCTGCGGGACGCCGGGTACACCCCGGAGCAGTACGAGCAGTTCCTGAAGCGGCAGCAGGAGTACGTGGACCGCCTCCGCGACGAGGTGGACACGGCCCGGCTGAACCCGACCGCCCAGCCGCAGGGCCCCGCCGGCATCCGCACCGACGTGGGCAACGAGCGGCTGAACGGCCGCACCCAGGGCGCGGACGTGAAGGGGTCCGGGAGCGCGAGCGTCGCCCCGCCGGGGTTCGCCGACGCGCAGAAACGGTTCGCCGCCGAGGCCGCCAAGAAGGGCCAGCCGAAGTAATCCGACCGTGAGCCGAACGGCCCGGGGCCGATCGGCCCGGGCCGTTTCATTTTTCTTGCTATCCGCCCGCAGCCGACCGAAACTCTGGTCGCTCCCGGTGGTTTCATCTGGCATCCCGCCGCCGGCCGCCCGTCCCCGCGAACCGCCGCCATGCTCAGCCGAACCCTCACCGCCATCGCCACTTGCGTCACCCTCGCCGGGTCCGCTGGGGCGATCGACTTGCCGTCCGGCGGCAAAATCGACACGGTCGATTTCGAGCGGCACGTCATGGGATTGTTATCCAAGACCGGGTGCAACGCCGGGTCGTGCCACGGCAGCTTCCAGGGGAAGAACGGGTTCCGCCTGTCGCTGTTCGG
>CANJKY010000498.1 GCA_947474875.1 Gemmataceae bacterium | reverse complement strand
CCGCACCCGCAGCACGATGGCGTGGCTCTGCTGCTCCCGCTCCTCCTTGGCGATCAGGTTCACCCGCAGGTCGCCGCGGTGCGGCTCCTGCCGCAGGTAGTAGTGCCGCACCATGCCGTTGAAGTCCATCGGCGAGGCGGTGCCGGCGTAACTGAGCACCTCCCGCACCTCCGGGGCGGTTCGCACGCTGTCAGCCAGGTCTTTCAGCGCCGCGTCCGTCTGCTCGACCGTCGACCCTTCGGGCAGATCGACCAGCACCTGGAACTCGTTCTTGTTGTCGAACGGCAGCATCTTGAGCGGCACGTACCCGAGCGCCGGCAGCACCATCGACCCGAGCAGCAGCAGCGCGACGAACCCGATCAGTGCCCACGCGGCGAGGCGGCTGTCCAGGAACGGCGTCAACACCGCCTTGTAGATGCGGTACGTGAGCGTCCGGTGCGGGTCGGTCGGCTCGTGCCCGCCCTTGCCGTACACCCCCTTCAGCACCTGGTAGCTGAGCCACGGGGTGACGGTGAACGCCACCACCATGGACATGAACATGGCCACCGGCACGTTCAGCGCCATCGGCCGCATGTACGGCCCCATCATGCCGGTGATGAACAGCATGGGCAGGAACGACACCATCACCACCAGGGTGGCGACGATGATGGGCGGGCGGACCTCGTTCACCGCCGTCAGCACCGCCCTCTTCGCCGGCTCCTTCTTCAGCCCGAAGTGGCGGAAGATGTTCTCCACGTCCACGATCGGGTCGTCCACCACCAGCCCGAGCGCCAGGATGAGGGCGAACAGCGTCACCCGGTTGATCGAGTACCCGGCCAGGTAGTTCACCAGCAGCGTCAGGGCGAACGTGAGCGGCACGGCGGTGACGACGACGAGGGCTTCTCGCCACCCGAGGGCGAACATCACCAGCGCGGACACGATGACAATGGCCAGCCCGAGCTCGCGGATCAACTCGTCCACCTTCTCCTTGGCCGTCTCCCCGTTGTTCCGGGTGATCCGCACCTCGATGTCGTGCGGGATGAAGTCCTTCCGCAGCTCGTCCACCTTCGCCTCGATCGCCTGGGCGACCGCGACCGCGTTGCTCCCCTTCCGTTTGGCCACGCCCACCGTGACGGCCGGGAAGTCCCCCTTCGGCGGGTGGACATCCCGCGGCAGGGAGCGGTCCTCGCCGGGGCCGAAGCTGATGCGGGTGTAGTTGACCGGCTCCTCCGGGCCGTCGGCGAACGTGGCCACGTCCCGCAGGTACACCGGCCGGCCGGCGAACACCCCCGCCACCAGCGTGCCGAGCTCCTGAGTGGTCTGCACGAACGGCCCGCTCTCGACGGTGAACTCGCGGTTGTCCGCCCGCACCGCCCCGGCGTGCACGTTCACGTTCGCCCCCCGCAGCACCCGGTCCACGTCCAGCGGGGTGATCTGCCGGGCGGCCATCCGCTCCGGGTCGAGCAGCACGCGGAGCTGCCGCTTCCGCCCGCCGACCACCTCCGTGCGGGCCGTCTCCGTCACCCCTTGCAGCGCCACCTCCACCTGCTCGCCCACCCGCCGCAGGGTGAAGTCGTCCGCCGTCCGGCTCCACAGGGTGACGTTCACGAACGGCACGTCGTCGATCTCGATCGGCTTCACCACCCACCCGGTGACGCCCGGCGGCACCTGGTCGATACTCATCTGGATCTTGTTGTGCAGCTTGACCAGGCTGTTCTCGCGGTGTTCGCCGACGTAGAAGCGGACGGTGACGATCGCCTGCCCCGGCCGGCTCATGCTGTACACGTACTCCACCCCGTCCACCTGGTACAGCAGCCGCTCCAGCCGGGTGGACACCTGCTGCTCCACCTCCTCGGCGCTTGCCCCGGGCATATTGACGAACACGTCGGCCAGCGGGACGACGATTTGCGGCTCCTCCTCCCGCGGGGTGAGCGCCAGCGCCGCCGCCCCGCACCCGAGCATCACCAGGATGATGAGCACCGACAGATTGCCGTGCAGGAACGCGTCGATGATGCGGGACACGAACCCGCCGTCGGACTGGGGCGTGGACATGGGTGGTTCCGAATGGGTGGTCACTTGGCTGGCAGGGCGGCCTTCTCCCCCGCCGACAGCCCGGACAGGATTTCGACCTTGCCGCCCGCCTCCCGACCGAGGCGGACGAACCGGCGGGTGAGTTCGACCCCGGTCGGGTCGGCCACCTCGACGAGGTCGAGTTGCCCCCGCTGCTGGACGGCGGCGGTCGGCAGCCACACCCGCTCGGCCGTGCCGACGGGGACGATCAGCCGGCCGAACATGCCCGGCAGGGTGGGGTTCGCGGTCTGCACCGGCAGGGCCAGTTTCACCACCACCGACCGGCTGGCGGTCTGCGCCTGCGGCACGATCTCTCGCACCACCGCTTCCGCTGACAGGTTGTTGGCGTCGATCCGCACCGGCAACTTTTGCCCGAGTTTGATGCCGGCGGCCAGGCTCTCGGGCACGTTCGCGTGCAGTTCCAGGTCGCCCGGGTCGTACACGCTGAGCAACGGTTTGCCGGGGGCGGCCAGGTCGCCGGGGTCGGCGAACCGGTCGGCCACCACCCCGTCGGTGCCGGCGGCAACCTTGGTGTACGTCAGCAACACGTCAATCCGCCCGATCGCCTCCTTCGCCCGCACCGCCTGCGCCTCGGCCACCCGGAACGCCCCTTCCACCCGGCTCCGCTCCTCGGCGCTGGCGGACGGCAAATCCTTAACCCGCTCGTAGTCCCGCCGACGGGACGCCAGGTCGGCTTGGGCGGCGGTCAGGGCGGCGGCCGCCTCCCGCTGTTGGGCGAGCAGATCTCGGTCGTCCAGGGTGATGATCGTCTCACCCGCCTTCACCCGGTCGCCCGGCCGCGGCTTGATCTCGCGGATGGCGGCGAGCAACTGGCTGGCCACGTCCGTCCGCTTGCGGGGCTGCACCGATCCGACGGCGGTGATCGTCTCCGGTTCCGTCGTCCGCTCGGCGACGACCAGCGTGCGGCCGGCGGCGGACGGCTTCTCCACCGGCTCCACGCCGGGGTGAACTTTCTCGTGGAACGCCCCGCCCATCCAGGCCAGGAACAGCCCCAACCCGGCGAGGGCGACAGTGACCAGGACCACGTTTTTGAGCACCCCGAGCGCACGGGCGGCGGGCGAACGGGGCGGGGCGTCAGCGGTCATCGTTCACCGGGGGCGGGGTAAGGGTTCCGGTCTCCGAGGTGTTCGGCCGCGACCGCGGCTCGCACGACTCGGCCATTCAGGTGCGGACGCCGAGCTTCGGCAGCACCCACAGTTGCAGGATGAGCCACGCGGCCATGATGCCGACGAACAACATTACCTGTTCCACGGTCCGTCTCCTTGTGGCGGGGGTGGTCATCTCTTGTCTTCCTTCTTGTCGCCCGTGGCGGGCACCGGGTGGGTCTTGTGCGCCTCGTCGAACCCGTCCCGCACGAACTTGCTCACCACCTCGGCGTGCGCCTGGATCAGTTTCACCACCTGCTTGTCCGTCGACGTCTCCGTCACCTTCACCCCCTTCGCCGTCTTCTCCACCGTCATCACGACCTTGTCGTGGTGCTTGAAGATCTCGGCGAACAGCGGGTCGCGGAGGCGGATGCCGTTGCCGTCCTTCACCCGCTGGTGCATGGCCGCGGCGTGCTCCTGGATCTTGGCCGCCACCTCTTTCTTGTCCGATTCGGTGACGGTTTCCACCCCGTCGTCGCGGCTTTTCACCGTGCGGGTGATGTCCTTGTGGTTCGTCAACAGGTAATGGAACACGTCGCGGTCGGCGGCCAAGTCGGTCGCCCGCCCGCGGCCGGGCTGGGCCGCCGGTTCCGCCTTCTTTTCCTTATCCGCCGGTTTGGGGTCGGCCTTCGTCGCCTGGCAGCAGCACCGGTCGCAGCACCCGCCCGGCTTCGGCGGGTCGGTCGGGCTGGCCGTCAGGGCCAGGGCAATCGTGAGAACGGGTGTCATGGGAATACTCGACGGGTTGGCAGTTGGGTACGATCCGCGGCGGGCACGAACAGTATACCAGATCGTGTTGATCCGTAGCGGTCAGGCGGCGGTGGCCCAGTGGAAGCCGACCGCCCCGGCGATCACCGTCGGATGATCGGTGAGCCACTGACACCGGGCGGTCAACACGGCGGTCAACTGGGGCAGGTCATCGAACACCCGGT
>CANJKY010000497.1 GCA_947474875.1 Gemmataceae bacterium | reverse complement strand
TGAATGACGACCACGCCTCGGCCCGCCCGGCCGACCCGCAACTGGAGGCCCGTACCCGCACGTTCGAGCTGGCCTTCCGCATGCAGGCGGAAGCCACCGACGCCTTCGACCTGACGAAGGAGACGAAGGAAACCCGCGCGCTGTACGGCGACACCACCCACGGCCGGCAGTTGCTCTACACCCGCCGGCTGATCGAACGAGGGGTGCGGTTCGTGCAGGTGTGGAGCGGGGCCGGACAGCCGTGGGACAACCACGACGGCCTCGAAGCCCAGCACAAGAAGCTGGCCGGCGAGTGGGACCAGCCGATCGCCGCGTTCCTCGCCGACCTGAAGCGGGTCGGCCTGCTCGACGAGACGCTGGTGCTGTGGGGCGGGGAGTTCGGCCGCACCCCGGTGGCCGAGTTGCCGCAACTCAACGGCCGCGACCACAACCACTACGGGTTCACCTGCTGGCTGGCCGGCGGCGGGGTGAAGGGCGGCACGGTATACGGGGCGACGGACGAGTTCGGGTTCCGGGCGGCGGAGAAGCCGATGCACGTCCACGACCTGCACGCCACCATGCTGCAACTGCTCGGGTTCGACCACGAGAAGCTGACCTACCGGTACGCCGGCCGCGACTTCCGCCTGACCGACGTCCACGGCTCGGTGGTGACGGGCATCCTGAAGTAGTCGCCCGCGGCCGGTTTCTCAAGCGAACTCGGTGACCGTGTCGGGTACACTCAGCTAAGCTCTCGTGGCCCGGCACCGCCGGCCGGGGTGAGGAACTCGTTTCATGCTCGAACCGCGTTGTGGGGTTGGCTGGCTCCTGTTCGCCGGCTGCCTGGTGACCGGGTGGCAGACCGCAGCCGCCGCGGACGTCGATTACCTCAAGCAGGTCAAGCCGCTGCTCGAAGCCCGGTGCTACGCCTGCCACGGGGCACTCAAACAGAAGGGCGGCCTGCGGCTGGACACGGCGGCCCTGGCGATCCAGGGCGGTGACTCGGGTCCGGCGGTGGTGGCCGGCGACCCGGCCAAGAGCGAGCTGATCGGGCGGGTGACGGCGAAGGGCGACGAGCGGATGCCGCCGGAGCACGAGGGCGAACCGCTGACCGCGGCGCAAGTCGATCTGTTGCGGAAGTGGGTCGCGGCCGGTGCCCTTCACCCGGCGGACGAGAAGCCGGAGGCGGACCCCCGCGATCACTGGGCGTTCAAGCCGGTTGGCCGCCCGCCGGTGCCCACGCCGAAGGCGGTGGACTGGGTGAACAACCCGGTCGACGCGTTCGTCGCCCGCCGGCATGAGGACCGCGGCCTGACTCCGCTGCCGGGGGCGCCCCGGGCGGTGCTGCTGCGGCGGTTGTCGCTCGACCTGATCGGGCTGCCGCCGACGCTCGAGGAGATCGCCGCCTTCCAGGCCGACGGCCGCAAGGACTGGTATGAGCGGGCGGTGAACCGGCTGCTCGACGACCCCCGCCACGGCGAGCGGTGGGCGCGGCACTGGATGGACGTGTGGCGGTACAGCGACTGGTGGGGGCTGGGGAACGAACTGCGGAACAGCCAGAAGCACATGTGGCACTGGCGGGACTGGATCGTCGAGGCGGTGAACAAGGACGCGCCGTACGACGAGATGGTGCGGCAGATGCTCGCCGCGGATGAACTGTACCCGACCGACCCCGACAAACTGCGGGCCACGGGCTTCCTCGCCCGCAACTACTTCCTGTTCAACCGCCACCAGTGGATGGACGAGACCGTCGAGCACGTGGGCAAGGCGTTCCTCGGGCTGACGATGAACTGCGTCCGCTGCCACGACCACAAGTACGACCCGATCCCGCAGGCCGACTACTACCGCCTGCGGGCGTTCTTCGAGCCGTACCACGCCCGCCTGGACATGGTGCCGGGCGAGCTTGATTTAGAGCGGAACGGCATCCCGCGAGTGTTCGACGCCCGCCCGGACGAGCCGACCTACCGCTTCGTCCGTGGCGACGAGAAGAATCCGGACAAGTCCCGCACGATCGCGCCGGGGGTGCCCGCGTTTCTCGCACCGAAGCTGCCCGACATCAAACCGGTCGAACTGCCGGTCGAGGCGTGGCAGCCGCAGCGGCGGGCGTGGGTGATCGACGGTTACATCGCCGCCGCGAAACAGAAGGTGACGACGGCGGAAGCGGCCCTGGCCGCCGCGGAGAAACGCCTGGCAGAACTCAAGGCGTTCGCAATAAGCAAAGCCGAACCGGCGAAGTCACCCGGCGACAAACAGGAGGGTGCCGCCAAACCGCCTGTCAGCGTGGACGCGGCCGAGGCCGAGCAGCAAGTGGCGAAGGCGGCGGTGGCCGTGGCACGGGCCGAACTGACGGCCGTTGAGTTGCGTGCGAAGGCCTGGCAACTGGTCTGGGTCGACCGAGACGAGAACCAGCGGCGGGCAGCCCACACAGCGGCGATCAAGGTCGATCGCGAGGCGGCGGTCGCCCGGGCGAGGCAGGCGGTGGCCGCGGCCGAACGCGACGTGAAACGTTCCGCCAAAGAGAACCCGGCCGCCGCGAAGGCTGTGCAGACCGCCAAGGACGCCCTCGACAAGGCGACTGCCGCTGTCGCCGCCGAGGTGAAACCGACGGACAAAGTGTCGGAGTTCGTCGGCGGCCGGTGGACGCCGACGCGGTTTCTCAGTTCCGGGGCCGACGACCCCGCCCCGCCGTTCACGCCCCGCAGCACCGGCCGCCGCACGGCCCTGGCGAAGTGGGTCACCGACCCCCGCAACACGCTCACCGCACGGGTGGCGGCGAACCACATCTGGACCCGCCACTTCGGCACACCGCTGGTCCCGACCGTGTTCGACTTCGGCCGCAAGGGCCAGCCGCCGACGCACCCCGAGCTGCTCGACTGGCTGGCGGCCGAGTTGGTCGAAAGTGGGTGGAGCATGAAACACCTGCACCGCCTGATCGTGACCTCGGCGACGTACCGGCTCGCAAGCGCGGGTCGAGACGCCGAGGCGAACGCCGCCACGGATCCCGACAACGTGCATCTGTGGCGGCGGACTCCCGTTCGCCTGGAGTCGCAGGCCGTGCGGGACAGCTTGCTGTCGCTCGCGGACGCCCTCGACCCCAAAATGGGTGGCCCGTCGGTGCTGCCCGCCCAACAAGCCGACTCGAAGCGGCGGAGCCTCTACTTCTTCCACTCGAACAACGAACGCAACCTGTTCCTGACGACGTTCGATGAAGCCCTCGTCACCGACTGTTACCGCCGCGAGCAGAGCATCGTCCCCCAGCAGGCGCTGGCGATGACGAACAGTCGGCTGGTGCTCGACCTGTCGCGGCCGATCGCGGACCGGGTGACGAACCACCTCGCCGCCTCCGGCCGTCCGGCGGACGACGAGACGTTCACGCGGGCGGCGTTCCTCCTGCTGTTGGCAGCCGAACCGTCGGACAAGGAACTCGCCGCCTGCTCGCGGGGGCTCGGCGAGTGGCGGAAGTTGCCCGAGGCCGGTTCGGGGGCGACCGCCGCAGCGTTCGCCCGGGCCAACCTGGTGTGGGTGCTGCTCAACCACAACGACTTCGTCACCGTCCGCTGAGGGTCGTCTCGATGGCCATGTTCTCCTCCGGGCCGATGACCCGCCGGCGGATGCTGTCCGGGTTCGCCTCCCTGGCCGCCGCCGCCATGCTCAACCGGGACGGCTTCGCCGGGGACGGCAAGTGGACCCCGCCGGACGGGAAGCCGCACTTCAAGCCGAAGGCGAAGAGCGTCATCTGGCTGTTCATGAACGGCGGGGTGAGTCACATGGAGAGTTTCGACCCGAAGCCGATGCTCACCAAGTACGCCGGCAAGACGATCCGGGAGACGCCGTTCGCGGGCGTCCAGGATCCGAAGAAACTGGCGATCGAGCGGCTGGTCGTCCCGGACGGGAACGGCAACCAGCGGAACACCCTGTACCCGCTGCAGGTCGGGTTCAAGAAGCACGGCCGGAGCGGGATCGAGGTTAGCGACTGGTTCCCGCACATCGCCGGGCAGGTGGACCGCCTGGCGGTGGTGCGGTCGATGTGGACGACCGACAGCAACCACGGTGCCCAGACCCAGTTCCACTCCGGCCGGCACACGAACGACGGGGCGTTCCCGAACCTCGGCGCGTGGGTCCATTACGGCCTCGCCTCACTGAACGACGATCTGCCGCAGTACCTGTCGTTCG
>CANJKY010000496.1 GCA_947474875.1 Gemmataceae bacterium | reverse complement strand
CAGTCCGGTAATGCATCCGGGTTGGTCGCCTTCATCACCGCCGCCCAGAACCCCCGCCCGGCGCCGGTTATGGCATAAGTGGCGTTAGGATCAGCACATCGGCGGAATCGGACGGGCAATGGGTCTTGACCGGCGATCAGGTGCGTCAGCCCGTGTCGCAGGAAACCGGCCTGCGATACGACGCGTTGGGTGTGCCAGTGGAACGGATCGACGTGGGTCGCGAACTTCGAAGCGTGCTGAACGAACTCGGCATGCGGAACGACGGCCAGAACCTCCGGGCAGAGCCAGAGTGCCGCTTCACGCACGGCCCCACACCGGGCGGTGTAATCCACTGATTTCCCGGCCCGGATGAACTCGTCAAGCAACGGGCGGAGGGGGAGACAACCGGCCGATTCCATTCCCAACATGGGCCGATTCCGACGGGGAATGCTGGAGCGATTCCGCCGATTGTACCCGATACGAAGATTGGATGGGAGGGCGGAGACCGTAGAAGGGCTAGAAGTGTGCGCGCAAAAAATCCCGTCGAAAGCTCCCCCGATGTCGCCCATTCATCGGAGTCGCCGTTCGACGGGACAGAAGGATGATACCCGGCGGCCCGGTGGAAATCAACGCGCCGATGTCGGTTTTCTCTTCGAGTTGTGTCAGGAAAGTCGGAATGTCCGACAGTCGCAAAAGACGACGTATTTAGGGCTATTTCTGGCCTAAGATCGCGAGCGAAAGATACAGGCGGGCCAAGTGCGACCAGCCCGAAGTGTCGGGAAGCTGGTCAGCCGCTAACTTTAGGTACGCAACAGCTTCCGTCGGCCGCCCGGTAAACAACAGGCCCATCCCGCGGTTGAACGACACCACCGGGTTGGTCGGCAGTTCGAGCCACACCGCCACCGCCTCCTCGCACTTCCCGGCTAGCCACAGATCCGCCGCAAGCTCGTTCCGGGCTAGCACATCGGACCCGGTGGACTCGGCGACCTCGTCACCCAGCGTGCGGGCAACCCCGCGGGCCAGCCAGTTCGATTCGTTCTTGGCAGCCCAGTTGCGTACCGACGTAAACCCTTGCGCCGCTTGGGTCGACGTCGGGCGGAGGGCATTCGGGGTCGAGTCCAGGAACACGGTCAGGTCCCGCACCCGCTGAGGGAACACGCCGGCGGCCATCGGCAGGGCGACCACCGGCGATTCCAGTTGCACGAAAGCGGCCCATTCCGGCGGAAGGGCGGGTTGCACCGTTCCGCCCAGCAGTTTGACCGCCAGCACGGCGTCGTTGTAGGCCGTCCGCGGGTCGGTGCGGTAACCAGTCAGCACCTCGTGCAGCTCGACCTCGCTAGCCGGCGTATCCGTATCCACCGATTTGGACCGGGCTTGCATCAACCGGTCGGTCAGTTCGGCGATCGTCGGCTGGCGGCGGGTCGAGGTCATCGGATCGGCCTCAATGCGATGCGGTGGAACAGTCTACCCTCGGACGGGTGTGCCCAACCGACTTGCGCCGGGAAGGCGATTTCGACCGGTCGGATGGCGGCTTATTAGACAGGCGTGCGAGCGATGGTCGAAAAACCGCTCCTGTTCGACCTCGACTTCACCTCACCACATTGGGGCAAACCGCTTCACCACTGGTTCGGCGCCGGAGGGGGTGTGTAGACCCAGCCGATGACCGCTAACGCTTCACCGCTGGTTCGGCGTTTAGGGTGCTACCAGGGCAACCGCACCTCCCGCTCCGACTCACCGGGCCGCTACCCGTTCTCGTCCAACCATTCGGCGATCGCTTCGTCGGCTGCCAGCAGCGCCTCGTGGACGCTGGGGTAGTGATCCGCGCCTTCCCAGACCATGCCGCCGATGTCCATGACCCGGATGAACGACCGGGTCCAATCCGTCGGCCCCAACTCGATCCAGCCGTCCAGCGCCCACCCGGCCACGTTCGGGTAACGCTCGGCGAACGGGTCGGGAGGCGGGTCTTGCGTCTTGCGTTTGGCCATCATGCCACCATGAACGACCGGGCAGTCCTCCCGGCGGGGATCGAACCCGCGACCACGGGCTTTATAAGGCCCACGCTCTGGCCACTGATCTACGGGTGGGAGCGGAACACGGGTGTATGCCGTCGCGTATCATCACGTCCTCCATCCTGTGGCAGTGGCCGTGGCACTGGTGGCATCACGACTGTCGCTGGTGCCCGCACTCCAAGTCACGGCCAGCTTGCAGCACCTTGAAGTCAACCGTGCCCTCGCAGTAGACCTGCGTGGTGCTGTCTCACTCGACGACGTTGAACCACGGCACCGCGTCATCGCCGAACGCGACGATCTCCAATTCCTCCTCGGGCAGCAGAGTGTAGTCGTTGGCCCATGGTTCGACGTGCTTTCTCGCCGGGATGTGCGACGCCCTAGGAACGCAGGACGGCCGCGACAACGATAGGAACGGCGACGGCCCCGATCGCACCCAGCGCCACCGCGCCCACCATCCGCCAAGTCCAGACGACCGGGCGGCCGCCCGAGCGGCTTCGCAGGACCGCCGACCAGAGTAGGACGGCCATTGCCACCAAGCAGAGCAGCGGGATGTACGCTTCCATAGCAGACCTCCGGCCCCGGCGGGAGCCAATGGGCGGCTGTCACCCACCAACTATTCGCCGCCGGCGGCAAACGATTGCCCGATTCCGCCGCCGAACGTGGGATTAGCGCGCGTCGACCGGACCGCCCGGCTGTGCGCTGATCTCGCCACTGACTGGCGGGAATCGCTCGAAATCGCACTCGTCATGTCCGCGGCGGCGCATCCTAACGCCCGAAACAGCTCTACGCGCCGCCCCGAGCAACCGGTCCGCCAGACGCGGACCAGCACATGAAAATAGCCGACGCCGCGACGGAACACAATCGCCCGGCCGAGTGGCCGGGCGACGTGCGTTTCACCCGACGGGCTGACGCCCGCGGTTCACCTTCGTTACTTGTCGGACCCCTTCGGCTGCTTGTCGGCGTCCGGGGCTTTCGGCGGGGCGGCCGGGTCCTTCGGCGCGTCCGCGGCCGGCGGCTGGGCGTAGGACGGCTTCACCGGGAACACGCCGATGGCCTTCGAGAAGTCCGACGCCTTCGGGGCGACGGCCACCAGCAGGCCGATCAGCCGGGTCTTCAGCTCCCGGTCCTGTTCGGCCGCCGCCACCTCGGCCAGCTTGGCGACCGACGACTCCTGGGTGAGCCGGCCGAACCGCCGGGCGTGGCGGATGGCGGCGTCCGCCGCGGCGAACCGGACGGGCTGCGGGCGGGTGGTGTCGGTGGCCACCATCACCAGGGCGAGTTGGGTGTCGCCGGAGCCGAGGTACGCCAGCCCCTCGCTCAGGTCGACCGCCAGATCATCCACCCGCAGGCCGGCTCGCATGGCCGCCTCCGCCGGCCGGGCGTCGTACCCGTCGATCTCCCCGGTGGCGATCTTCCGCAGCCACCCGGCCGCCACCTTGGCGGTGAACGCCTTCTCCTCGGCCGACCGCGCCGCCTGGGCCGGGTCGGTCGGGGTGGCGGCCTGCAGCTCCACCGCCAGCCCGGCCGGGGTGAACGACTCGGGGATGACGCTTACCCCCGCGTACCGCTTGGCCATCTTGGCCAGCGACAGCTCGAGCAGTTCGTCCCGCCAGTTGCCGATGTCGATGCCCAACTGCTCGGGCAGCACCCGCCGCTGGAACTCCTCGTACCGCTTCCGCCCGTCCGCGGTGAGCGACTCCTCCAACTGGTCGATCACCCGGTTCAGCCCGTCGGTGTCTACCACCCGGGCGAACGGGTCGTCCCCCTTGCGGGCGGTGCGGAGCAGGGCGGAGTAGTCGGCCAGCCGGCGGGCGGCGACTGGGGCGGAGTCGGCGGTCACCGCGTGCTCGCGGGCGATCAGGGCGTAGGTGAGCTGCGGCAGGCGGACCTCCATCCGGGAGGCCAGGTTGCGGTCGGTGGGCAGGTCGGCCGCCTCCACCAGCCGCTGCAGGCGTTGCAGCCGCAGCTTGGCGATGGCTTCGATGTTCGCGTCCCGCTCGTTCACGTTCTCCTCCCGCGCCTTCGCCCGGTCGGCGTCCGGCAGCCGCGGGTTGAACGCGTAAGGCGGGGGCACCACGGCGGTGTTGTCGTCCGTCGCCGCGATCAGCATGGCCAGCCGGAGCAGCAGTGACTCGACCGACACCTTCTGCGCCCGCTTGTCGGACGT
>CANJKY010000495.1 GCA_947474875.1 Gemmataceae bacterium | reverse complement strand
TCCGCAGGAGAAGAAATGTCTCCTGCGGATCGTGTCTTTTCTGCGCCGATCGTGCGGCTCATTACACTTCAAAGATCGCTTCGATCTCCACCGCCATGCCGCCGGGCAGCGAGTTGTGACCGACCGCACTGCGGGCGCCGACCCCGGCGTCGTCGCCGAACACGTCCTTCATCAGCTCCGAGTACCCGTTGATCACCTTCGGCTGGTCGGCGAAGTCGGGCGTGCAGTTCACCATGCCGAACGACTTGATCAGCCGCTTCACCTTGTTCAGCGAGCCGAGGTGGTCCTTGAGCGTGGCCAGGATGGCCAGCCCGGTCTGGCGGGCGGCCTCCTTGCCCTGGTCCAGCGTCAGGTCCTTGCCCACCACCCCGAGGATGAGCGACTTGTCCGGCTTGAGCGGGCCGTGCCCGGACACGAACAGCAGGTTGCCCACCTGGACGGCCGGCTTGTACACCGCCATCGGCTTGGGCGCCGGCGGCAGGGTGAGGTGCAGTTCCTGAATCCGCTTGTCGAAGTCGGCCATGATCGGGCTCCGTGGGAGGAGGTGTCGTTATACCCGCCACTTGGCCGCCGTCTCGTCCCGCACGCTCAGCCCCAGGCCGGGGCGATCGGACACCTTCATCTGCCCGTTCTCCAGCCGCGGGCTGCCGTCGAACAGCGGGGCGAACCAGTCGGTCCACTCGCACATACGGCCGTACAGGAACGCCAGGCCGAGGTGCCCGCCGACCTCCGGGCAGCGGACGGGGTACAGGGCGACGTGCTTCAGTTCCGCCGCCGCGACCACCCGCCGGGCCGGGGTGACGCCGCCCAGCCGCAGCGGGTCGATCCGCACCGCCTCGATCCCGCCGCCGTCGATCGCGCGGGTGAAGTCGTCCGGCCGGTCGAACAGCCCGCCGACGGACACCCCCACGTCCAGCCGGTCGGCCAGCCGCCGCAGGTTTGCCGACGCCTCTGGCCGCAGCGGGTCGCTCAGCCCGTCCAGCCCGAGTTCGTCGGTGCCGACGGTGCCCAGCCAGGCGGCGGTGGCGAAGTCGTACCGGCCGGAGCAGTTGATCTCGAACCACGCCCCGTCCGGGATTTCGTCCCGCAGTTGCCGCAGCCGCTCGAAGTCCAGGTCCGGGTCGAGCGTGCCCACCTCGATCTGGATGCCGGCCACCCCGCGGTCGAGCGCCGCCTTCGACTCCTTCACCGCCTGCTTCAACCCGAGCGCCGGGGTGGCGGTATCGATCGCCACCGGCTTGAGAGCGGTGCGATACCCGCCGAGCAATTCGTACAGCGGGGCGTTCGCCGCCTTGCCCTTCAGATCCCACACGGCCACGTCCACCGCGGCGAACGCACGCGCTGCTAATCCCGTGAACCCGATGCCCTCCAGTTCGGCCCACGCCTTTGCGTGCAGCCACTCGACCCGCCGGGCGTCCAGGCCGACGACGATCGGAGCGATAACCTCGTCCAGTAGCGACCGCACCGCCGCCCCGCCACCGAACGTGTAAGTGAACCCGAGGCCGGTGTGCGGGCCGTCGGTGAGCAGGCGGGCGAGGACGAGATCGACGTGCGTGGCCGGCCGCGGGTCTTGCGCCGCCGGCAGGGACACCGGCCGCGGCAGCGGCACCCGGAGCAGGTCGGTTTCGAGCTTGGTGATCTTCATTCGCCCAGGTACGCCGCACGGATCCGCGGGTCGTTGAGCACCACGTCGGCCTTGTCGGAGAACGTCACCCGGCCGGTCTCCAGCACGTACCCGCGGTGGGCCACCTTGAGCGCCATGCGGGCGTTCTGCTCGACCAGCAGCACCGACATGCCCTGGCACTTGTTCAGGTCGCGGATCACGTCGAAGATCTGTACCACGATCTGCGGGGCGAGGCCGAGCGACGGCTCGTCCAGCAGCAGCAGCTTCGGCCGGGCCATGAGGGCGCGGGCGATGGCGAGCATCTGCTGCTGCCCGCCGGACAGCAGCCCGCCGGCCTGCCCCTTCCGCTCGTTCAGGATGGGGAACAGGCCGAACATCTTCTCGATGTCGGCGGCGACGGCCGGCTTGTCCCGGCGGGTGAACGCCCCCATCTCCAGGTTTTCCAGCACCGTCAGCCGAGGGAAGATCTTCCGCCCCTCCGGCGACTGGGCCAGGCCGAGCTTCACGATCTCGTGCGCCGGGTACGACCGCAGGCTGTTGCCGGCGAACGTGAGGGCGCCGGCCCGCGGGCGGACGGCCCCGGAGATGCTCATCAGGGTGGTGGTCTTGCCCGCCCCGTTCGCCCCGATCATGGTGACGATCTCCCCCTCGTTCACCGTCAGGGAGACGTCGTGCAGGGCGTCGATCGGCCCGTACCCCGCCCGCAGGTCACTGACTTCCAGCAGCGGCGGCATCAGTGGACCTCCTCTTTCCCCAGGTACGCCTCGATCACCTTCGGGTCGCGGCTCACCTCGGCCGGTGGGCCTTCGGCGATCTTCACCCCGTAGTCCAGCACCGCCACCCGGTCGGAGATGCCCATCACCAGGTTCATGTGGTGCTCGATCAGCACCACCGTCACCCCGCGGTCGCGGATCTTCTTGATCAGCCCCATCAGGTCGTTCGTCTCGCTCGGGTTCATGCCGGCGGCGGGTTCGTCCAGCAGCAGCAGTTTGGCGTCGGTCGCCAGCGCGCGGGCGATCTCCAGCCGCCGCTGGTCGCCGTAGGGCAGGTTCTTCGCCAGGTTGCCGGACTGCCCGGTCAGCCCGACGAACTTGAGCAGCTCGACCGCCCGCTTCTCCGCCGCCACCTCCTCGCTCCGCAGGCCGGGCAGCCGCAGGGCCATGGCGAACACGTTCCGCGACAGGGTGCGGTCCATGCCGATGAGCACGTTCTCCAGCACCGTCATGTTCTGGAACAGGCGGATGTTCTGGAACGTGCGGGCCACCCCGCCGGCGGCGATGCCGTCCGGGGTGCGGCGGCCGCGGTTCCACACCACGAACGCGGCCAGCGTGCCGACGACGAACCCGCCGAGGGCGGCGTACAGCATCCGATCGCCCAGCCCCGGCGTTTCAGTCAGGTACGTCTTGGCGGCGTCGAACGCGGGGCCGACGGCGAACTTCGCGTCGACCGCCTTGAACGTCTCCTTCACCACCGCCACCCACAGCTTCTCCGGGTTGACGGCGATGAACCACGCCAGAACCGCCACCACCACCCCCGTCAACAGGCAGCCGAGTAGCACCTTCGGCGTCAGCTTCTTCGTCTTGTCGTCGCCGGCGAAGTGGACGGTACCGGTGGTCGGCTGGTACAGCCCGGTGATGACGTTGAACACCGTCGTCTTGCCCGCCCCGTTCGGGCCGATGACGGAGTAGATCTGCCCCTTCTGCACGTCGAACGACAGGCCGGACACGGCGGTGATGCCGCCGAACCGCATGGTCACGTCCGACACGGTAAGAACCGATGCGCTCACGCCTGCCCCCCGGTCCGCCCGTTCAGGTTAGCCACCTCGCCGGTGGTGCGGCCCATGGTGATCGGGTCGACCGCGTCGCTCACCACCTCGTCCGGGTGCAGTTCGTGCTTCACCCGGGACGACGGGATGATCCCCTCCGGCCGGAACCGCATCATCAGGATGAGGGCCAGCCCGAACAGGGCCAGCCGCCAGCCGGTGAACGTCAGGTAGATCTTCCCGCCGGCGTTCGGGAACGCCTGCTGGATGTACCCGTCGATGATCGGGGTGAGGATGTTATCGAACCCGACCAGCAGGATCACCCCGACCAGCGCCCCCAGCCGGTTGCCCAGCCCGCCGAGGATGAGGCAGCACACCATGAAGATGCTGCGGTTGAAGTCGTAGGCGTTCGGGTCGGCGGTGCTGGTCAGGCGGGTGGCGTACAGCACCCCGGCCAGCCCGGCCAGCCCGGCCCCGAGGGCGAACGCGGCCAGCTTCAGCTTGTTCGGGTTCAGCCCCATGCAGTTGGCCGCCAGCTCGTCCTCCCGCAACGCGATCCACGCGCGCCCCAGCCGCGACCGCTCCAGGTTCCGTAGCACGAGTGCCGCCAGGATCAGGACCCCGAGCGTCAGGTAGTAGAACGGGCGGTAGTCGTCGGCCCAGAAGGCATGGTCGGTCGGTGGCGGGATGGGGGACAGCCCGCGGGTGCCGGCGGTGATCCCCTCCACGTTCCGCAGGGTGAACTTCGTCACCTCGCCGAACCCGAGCGTCACG
>CANJKY010000494.1 GCA_947474875.1 Gemmataceae bacterium | reverse complement strand
CAGTTGCGGTACCGCCAGGCGTGCGGCAGTGGGTGGTCGCTGTTCTCCCCGGCGGTGTCGGCGTACCGCACCAGGTCGAGCCAGTGCCGGCCCCACCGCTCGCCGTAAGCCGGCGAGGCGAGCAGCCGATCCACCACCTTCGCGTAGGCGGTCGGCGAGTCGTCCGCCAGGAAGGCGTCCATTTCGGCGGGCGTCGGCGGCAGGCCGGTCAGGTCGTAGGAGACCCGCCGCAGGAGTGTCCGCTTGTCGGCCGGTGGGGAGAGGGTGAGCTTGTTCTCGGCGAGCCGGGCGGTCACGAACGCGTCGACCGGGTTGGCGTGTACGCCCTTCGGCACCGCTGGCGCCTTCACCGGCTGAAACGCCCACCACTTCTTCGCGTCCTCGACGGTCATCCCGCCGAGTTTCACCGGCCCACCGCCGCGGGGGTCGGTCGCGCCGTCGGCGATCCACCTCGATAGTGCCGCCACGTCCGCTTCGCTCAACTTTTTGCCCGGCGGCATCTGGGTCAGCCCGCCCTGCCCGCGGACCGCTTTCATGAGCAGGCTGTCGTCCGGCTTGCCGGGCACGACCGCCGTCCCACTGTCGCCGCCCGTCTGCCATCCGGCCTTGCTGTCCAGTCGCAGCCCGCCCTTCTGCTTGTCCGGCCCGTGACAGCCGACGCACCTCTCGATCAGGAGTGGGCGGATCTGCTTCTCGAAGTGGTCGTCCGCCCGGGCGGCGACGGCGAACACGAGCAGCCCGACGGCGGCGAGGGTGCGACGCATCGGAGTAGGGGCATCCGGGAGGGAGGAAACTGACAGCCGGCGGGATTCATCAGTGATGAGTCTACCCGACGACCGGCCGCACCTCTACCGCAAAGCCGCCGTAGTCGGGCCGGGGCGAAACGGCCGGCCGGGTCGTCGATGAGCACCTTTCACCAATACGATGACACCCCGCGCACGACCCGAGCCGGACTAACGGGCCTCGTTCGGATGTTAAACACATCAACCGCGTCAGTATCGCCGTCGAGAGGAGAGGGTGTGAAATCGTTCGCCCGCGCCCTGCTGGCCGTACTACTCACCGGTGTGTCGGTGCCCGCCGCTCCGGTCATCCCCGGCCTCGCCAAGTTGCCCCCGGCGACGGACGAGGACGTTACCGGACCGAAGAAGAAGCACCCGTTGTCGGAGGCGGAGGTCGGGCGACTCCTGATCGCCGAGTTGAAGTGTGCCGCCTGCCACACCCGTAAGGTCGATCCGCCGCTGCCCGAACGGGCCGCCCCGGACCTGTCCGACGTCGGCTCGCGGGTGTCGCCGGAGTTCCTGCAGCGGTTCATCGCGGCCCCCGCGTCGGCTCACGCGGGCACGACCATGCCGGACCTGTTGGCGGCCGAACCGGCTGATCGGCGGGACGCGATCGCCGCGGCCCTCACCCACTTCCTGATCGCGCAGTCGCCGCACAAGTTCGAGCGCCAGCCGGTAGCCCCGAAGGAGGTCGCCGACGGGAAGACGGTGTTCCACACGGTCGGCTGTGTGGCCTGCCACTCGCCGCGGGACGAGACGGGTAAAGAGGTCCTGCACGAGGGCGTGGTCGAGTTGGGACACGTCGGCGGGAAATACAGCCGCACTTCGCTCGGCGATTTCCTGTTCCAGCCCGCCCGCGTGCGGCCGTCGGGCCGGATGCCCGACATGAAACTGACGCCGGCCGAGGCGAAGGCGGTGGCCAGTTACCTGCTCGGCGGGGGTGAGGCGAAGGCGGCGCCGTTCCAGCCGTCGGAGAAGTTGGTCGCCGCCGGTAAGGAGCATTTCCAGCGGTTGAACTGTGCGGCGTGCCACAAACTCGGCGACATTCCAGTCGCGAACCCGGTCGGCGAGTTGGAGTTGTCAGATAAGACCCGCGGGTGTCTGGCGGACACGCCGGGCAACAGCCCGCGGTTCGACCTGAGCGAAGAACAGCAGAAAGCTATCCGTGCGGCTCTGACGAACAAGGCCGACCCGCCGTCCGACCGGGTGCGGATGGCGATGACGCTGGCGGCGTTCAACTGCATCGCGTGCCACGCCCGCGACGACTACGGCGGGGTGACGGCCGATCGTGCCGCGCACTTCACCTCGGTCGAGAAGGAACTGGGGGACGACGGTCGCCTGCCGCCGCCGCTGACTCTGGCCGGGGCCAAACTGCGGCCGGTGACGATGAAAAAGGTGTTGTTCGACGGCGACGCGGTGCGGCCATACATGGGCACCCGTATGCCGCAGTTCGGTGAACCCAACTTGCGGCACCTGACCGACCTGTTCGCCAAGCTGGACAGCGTCAAACCGGTTGAGTTCTCGCTGCCCCGGCCGGAGGGCGGGAGCGACAAGGAGCGGGCGCGGGAGAAGGAGCTGCGGGCGGGCGGGCGGGAACTGGTCGGCGACAAGGGATTGAACTGCGCCGTTTGCCACACGTTCAACGGGAAGAAGTCGGGCAAGGCGGGTATCGACCTGTTGACGTTTACCGAGCGGTTGCAACCGGACTGGTTCTATCACTTCGTCCGCAACCCGAGTGCCTTCCGCCGCGGCATCGTCATGCCCACCTCGTGGCCGGGCGGGAAGGCCGTCCACGACACCATCCTGAATGGTGACACCGACACGCAGATTCTCGCCATCTGGTACTACCTGTCGCTCGGTACGTCGGCCCAGGATCCGTCCGGAGTACGCGGCACCGACACGAAGTTGGCCGTCACCGACACCACGCGGACGTACCGCGGCCGTAGCAGCGTGGCCGGCTTCCGCGGCATCGCCGTCGGCTTCCCGGAGAAGCTGAGCTACGCGTTCAACGCCGAGACGGGCACGCTGACGGCGGTGTGGCGGGGCGAGTTCGTCCGGGTGGATCGCGGCGGTCAGGGGTCGGGCGGGTTCCACCCGCTGGGCAAGGTGGTTGCCCTCCCGCAGGACGTGTCGTTCCACACCCTGACGGACGAGAAGGCGGCGTGGCCGCTCCGCCCGGTCATGACCAAGGAGGCCCCGGTCAACCCCGACCCGCTGTACCCCAAGAACCTCGGCTACCAATTCAAGGGGTACGAACTGGACGACGCCTCGTTCCCGACCTTCTTCTACCGGACCGGCGACGTGAAGGTCGAGGACCACTCGATACCGGTGAAAGGGGATAAGAACCCCCGTCTCGAACGGACGCTCACGTTCGACGCGCCGAAGGCCGGCACGGTGTGGTTCCGGGCACTGACAGGGGCGATCGAAAGCGACTCGAAAGAGGTGTTCAAACGGGCCGATCTGACGCTGACCATCCCGAAGGTGCCGACCGTCCTGCGTGCCACGGCCGACCCGAAGGTGTCGGAGTTGTTGCTCAAGTTCGAGATCCCCGAAGGCAAATCCACACGGACCCTGACGTATGACCCCCGCCCGTAACTTGTGCGGCCTGCTGCTCGCGGCTTGTGTGCTCTCAGCGGTTCGCGCCGAAGACGTCGGCGACCGCTGGGGCACGGAGGAGCGGGAGCGGGAGTATTACACGATCGTCAGCCTTCCGATCCCGAAAGACCTGGTGGTCGAGGCGGGGGCGTTCTGCCTGCTGCCCGACGGCCGCATGGCGGTCGGCACCCGGTACGGGGAGATTCACATCATCGACGGGGTGGACGCGAAAAAGCCGGACCCGAAGTACCACCTGTACGCCACCGGCATGGACGAGATCTTCGGGCTGGCCTACAAGGACGGTGCGTTTTACGTCACGCAGAGTTGCGAGCTGACCCGCGTGACGGACACGAAGAAGGACGGCCGGGCGAACCGGTTCGAGACACTCTCCGACACCTGGGGTTACGCCAACTACCACGAGTACGCGTTCGGCTCCAAGTTCGACGCGGCGGGCAACCTGCACGTCGCCCTCGGGCTGTCCAACTCGTACGACTCGTTCGCCCTGTTCCGCGGGTTCGTGCTGAAGGTCGGTCCCGACAGGAAGACGACGGCGGTGGCGAGCGGGCTGCGCAGCCCCGGCGGCATCGGGCCGAACGAGCACGGGGCGCTGTTCTACATCGAGAGCCAGGGGCCGTGGAACTGCTCGTGCAGCCTGAAGGCGGTGACGCCGGGCAGTTTCATGGGGCATCCGGCCAGCTTCAACTGGTACAGGTACGCGCCGGAGATGGGCGAGGTGCCGGTGAAGCCCAAGTCCGGCTCGCGGATCGTCACCGAGAAGGAGCGGGT
>CANJKY010000493.1 GCA_947474875.1 Gemmataceae bacterium | reverse complement strand
GACACCGACAAACTGCCCACCGACCTGCTCAAGGCTTACTACTCCGTCGAGCTGAAGGCCCTGGCCGCCGGCAACCCGTCCGGCCACCCCACCGGCCGGCAGAAGCGGGAGGCGAAGGAGTCCGCCCGCGAGCAGCTGGAACACGAGGCGAAGGACGGCCGGTTCAAACGCCGCCGGTGCGTCCCGGTGTTATGGGACGCGAAGTCGAACGAGGTGCTGTTCGGCAGCACGTCCGTCACCCACGTGGACCGCATGGCCGCCCTGTTCCAGCAGACGTTCGGGTACGGCCTGGACCCGATCACCGCCGGCCGCCGCGCGTTCCAACTGGCCGAACTACACCAGCGAACGCGGCAGGTGGACGACTCCGCCCCGAGCGCGTTCGTCCCCGGCGTGACCCCCGAGGACGTGGCCTGGATCGCCGACGACACCAGCCGCGACTTCCTGGGCAACGAATTCCTACTCTGGCTGTGGTACCAGACGGACGGCTCGTCCGACGTCATCCCGCTCGAAGACCGCTCCGACGCGGCGTGCATGATCGCCCGCACCCTGACGCTGGAATGCCCCCGCGGGCAGACCGGGCACGAGACCATCTCCCACCTCGGCCCGACCCGTCTGCCGGAGGCGAAGCGGGCGGTGCAATCCGGCAAGCTGCCGCGGAAGGCCGGGTTGACGGTGGTGCGGCATGCCGACCAGTATGAGCTGACCCTGCACGCCGAAACGCTGGCGGTGGGGGCGGCCAAGCTGCCGAACCTGCCGGAGGACGTGACCGAACCGCGGGCCAAGCTGGAGGAGCGGGCGACGCAGATCCGCAACCTGGTGGAGACGCTCGACCTGCTGTACGACGCGTTCGGCCGCCAGCGACTGGGCAAGGACTGGCAGGACACCCTGCCCAAGATGCAGCGGTGGCTCGCCCGCGAGGAGCGGAGGGCGGCGTGATCAGAAGCCTGCTGGCGGGTCAGCCCCGTTTCGTCGTTGCGTTCCCACACTCCGACCGGCACAATCTCGGTCGGAGGACGAGCCGATGGCTATACCCAGCCCGCTCATGCGGCGCATCGCGCGGTTCGAGATCGAGAAACTCTTTCCCGGCATCGCTCCCGAACCGCTCGAACAGTATGTCACGTCCGTCGTCCGGCAGTGGGTGACGAACGACCTCCGCGCCGGGGTGTTCACCGTCGCCGTCAACTACTGGCTTCATCTGGTCGAGCAGAACGGGCAAGTGCTCGCCGGGCTGGAGGTCTGTCCGAGCCAGATACGTCAACATCTGGGCCCGTGGCTCGTTCTGGACCGCGACCTTCCCGACATCTTGCGTCAACTGACAGTTGGTCAGGCTGCCACTTTCGTCAACGCTGAGGGGGTATCGGTGCGAGTCACAGCAGACCCCAGAGAGCACAGCTTCCGTTTCGAAGAACTCGCTGATGAGGATCAGTCCGAGTGAGTTCCCACACCGGCCGACCGGGTGGGAACTCACACCGCCCGGACGGTCGTCACTTCTTCTTCGGGAACGTCAGCGTGCCCTCGCCCACCCAGCCGTAGTCGAGCGAGTCGGTGCTGCCCAGCACGAACGGGCCAGTCTGCGCGTACATGATCCAACTGCCCGTCACTCCGGCGAACTTGCCGGTTGAGGCGGACGGGTCCACCACGAACTCGGCTACGAAGAACGCCGTCACGATCAGGTCGCCGCCCTCCGTCACACCGACGACGGTGATCGTGTACGTCCCCGGCGTCGAGGACCCGTAGGTGGTCGCCAGCTTGTCGCCGTTCATCCGCTCGAACGTGAAGGTGCCGTGGAACTTACCGGTGATGATGCCGGCCACCGGGTCGAAACTGTCGATGCTGTCGTTCAGCAATTCACCCGCCCCGGTGTGTAGCCCGAGGTGGGTGGCCACGCCGACGATGTTGTGCGGGCGGGCCGCCTGACCGGGGAACGGCAGGCCCTGCGGCCCGGTCCCCACCCCGGCGATGGCGAACGGCTTGGTCTGCGCGACCGCGCCGCCGGCCAGCACCAGCACGGCAACGGCGGCGGACAGCAATGACGATAGACGCAACATGACAATCTCCCGGCCCGCGGTGAGGGGGCCGTTCGCTGCGGGCCGTAGCGAACGGGCTGAGCCTCAGGCGCTCGAATCGCCGTCAGGGTAACAGCCTGACCGCCAGAATTCGAGCAGGAATTTGGGCGAATATCGGAACGGTATTGTGCTTTCGGCTGAGACTTGTGCCAACTCCCTGAAACTAGGGAATGTCGTCGTTCGGGCGGCAGCTTTATCTTTCCTCTGGTTCTGGGGCAGGGCAGCCATGCGAATTGGCCCCTCGCTCACACTCGCACCGGAGGTCGGGGTCGATGAAGCGATTCTTAATGTGCTTTGCAGTCGCGGTCGGAGTTATGTCAGTCCCCGCTCAAGGTGGGTTCATGACCCGCACGGGCGCGTACGCGTCGTCTTCGACACTCGATAAGGGTGTTGATCAGAGCGATTACTGGAATGACGGGAGTGTTTTTTCCTCCTCCCAGGCAAATGCCAACGCTTCCCGCGCGTCAGCGTCGGTCGGTTTGAGCGCTGGCGGGAGCGTCAGGTTGGTCGCAGCCGGCATGTCGGGGGGTGGTATTGTTACGGCCGAGGCTAGAGCTGCGGCGAGCTGGGTTGATGTGATACGCGTTAGCGGTGGAACCGTTCCGGATAAGCTCCGGGTCACTCTGGCGGTGGGTGGCGATCTGGGGCTTTCCCGCGCAGAGGCTGGCGTATATCAGGGGAGCGCACGGGTGGGGCTGGTGATGCTCAACGGGACCGACCCAAGCGGGGGGTATTTACCGGATGCGGGCCAGTTCGCCGGGTACAAGGTGTCTGAGGTGTGGGCCGCTGTGCAAGGCAGTCCGTACCAAGACTTCTTCCTGACCAGCAACGTGGAGAACTTGCAGCAAAATTCAGATACCGGGGCGATTCAGTGGAACGCGGTGTTCGATCTCGACTACTCCTCCGCCCACGGCGGGTACGTCATGAACCTGTACGCGTCCGCAACGGCGATCGGATACCGCGGAGGGTCCGGGGTGGCCGATTTCGGTCATACCATTCGGCTGATCGGTGTGACGAACACGGACGGGAGCGCCCTGTCAGGTGACATCGAATTCGATTCCGGGTTCAAACTCGAAGAACTGGTCGAAGAGACTCCCGCCCCACCGGCGGTGCTGCTGGCGGTGCTCGGGGTGCTAAGTCTGGCAGGCGGACCGATCTTTCGCCGGCTCCGGGGCTTGGCGGCGGAGCCTCAGCCGGTGTAAGTTCCGCCGTGTCGTCCCCTTGCCCTGAGGTGTTCACGCACGCACAATGGTCGACGTCTTGACGTTTCGCTGGGGTGTCGTGTGTCCAAGTCGTCTCGCCTCCGCCTCGCCGACGCGCGGGCCGTCTGGCAGTTGATGAACGAATGCCGCGACCTGGGTGATGACGAGACAGTGTGGCGGCGGCACTGGTTTCGGGAACTCGGCCGGATGACGGGGGCGGACCTGGTGGTGGGCGGTGAGGTGGAAATCGGCCGCGACAAGGCAGCCCGGCCGTTCTCCTCGTTCGAATGGGGGGCGGACGCTGGGTTCGACATGGGCGTGGTTGATCGGGCAATTCAAGAAGGGGTGGCGCTGAACGTCTCACCCCTGTTGGAGAAGTATCTCGCACATGCAGACAAGTACGACGGCCGTGGCCACACGCGGACCGACCTGGTGACGGACCGGGAGTGGTATCCCACTCCGTTCTACCACTCGTTGCAAAAGCAGATTGGCATCGACCACACCCTCGTGTCATTCGTCAAGCTGCCCGGCGGGCCACGGCTATGTAGTGGCATCACCTTCTCCCGCGGGCTGGACGTGAAGCAGGATTTCTCGGGCCGTCATCGGGCGATGGTGACGGAAGCTCAACGGGTGTTTGCCCCTCTGATGGGCGGTCCGCTGGCACGGTTCACCGAGCCGAGTCCGGCGGCGTTGCCGCCGCGGGTGAGGGATGTGTTGCGGTGCGTGCTGGACGGGGATTCGGACAAACAGGTGGCGGCGCGGTTGGGGATCAGCGGGCACACCGTAAACCAGTACACGAAGGCGATCCACCGGCACTTCGGGGTGAGCAGCCGGGCGGAGTTGCTGGCCCGCTGGATCCGCCGCGGCTGGGGCCGCGGGGCGTGGTGAACGGCG
>CANJKY010000492.1 GCA_947474875.1 Gemmataceae bacterium | reverse complement strand
GGGTGTCGGTTTCGGGGCCGGGCCGGAGCAGCCGATCCAGCCGGCGAGCAGCGCGATGATTGCCAACTTGCGGCCTGGCTTCACCCTGCGTCCCCCGAATCTGAATCGTCGAACACCCCGCCTCTGCCCCCGTCCGCTACCATATTACGGCAACCGTCGGGGGGCCGGCTCGTGAACCAGACCGCGGTCATGGCGTTCGTGCTGGCGGCCGGGCTGATCCTGCTCAGCGGCATCACCGGCTGGTTCCAGTTCCGCGGCATGCGACAACTTCGCTCCCGCCCTCACGTCCCATCCGACGAGTTCACCTACTTCCGCGGCCGGTACCGGCGGCGACTGACGGTGGGCGGGCTGCTCGTCGTCATCGGGGCGCTCATCTCCGGCGCGTACCTGTCCGGGCTGGAGCCGAACATCGACGCCCTCACTCAACCGGCCCCAAACACCCAACCGCCTGACCCGGAACGCCCACCCGTCAAGCGTGAGATGACCCCGGACGAGAAGCAGTTGGTGCGGGTGTGGGGGGCGTACTGGTCTGTGGTGGTGGTGCTGGTGTTTCTGGTGATGGGGCTGGCGTTCGCCGACGCCCTGGCCACCCGCCGGTACGCCCTACAGCAGTACCAGTTGATCCGCGAGGACCACCAGGCCAAGCTGCGGCGGGACCTGGCCGTGTACCGGGCGCAGAAGGAGGCGAACCGCGGCGGGCGAGGCGGCAACCGCCTGGGCCTCGGGAACGACGACACCCCGCCGGAGGTGTGACGCAAGCAGCACACAGGCTTGGAAGCCTGTGCCACAGGTCTGGATGGTTGGTGGCACAGGCTTCCAAGCCTGTGCCTTCTGTCTGGTGGCACAGGCTTCCAAGCCTGTGACCGAGATTACCCATGAGCGGAATCGGTCGCTTCACTGCCACTCGCCGAAACCTCCCGCACTGGCAAGTGCCGGGCAGTGTTTACTTTCTCACCTGGCGGACGAGACCGGGAATCCTCCTCGAACCGAAAGCCCGGGACGTTGTGCTGGCGGGGATCCGATTCTGGGACTCGAAGAGGTGGTATGTATACTCTGCGGTCGTCATGCCGGATCACGTTCACGCACTCGCCCGCCCGTTGCCGATGGGCGAGGATGTACGGGCCTCCCACTTCGACTTGTCCGATCTGCTGGAAAGCGTGAAGGGGTACACCTCGCGTCAGATCAACAAGCTGGCAGGGCGGGCGGGTAGTTTGTGGCTCGACGAGACGTTCGACCGGATCGTCCTAGACACCGCCGAATTCGAGGAAAAGGGCGATTACATCCGCAACAACCCGGTCAAGGCTGGGCTGGTTGCCAGGCCAGAAGACTACCCGTGGTTGTACGAATCACAGGTGGGAGACTGAGCACAGGCCTGGATAACTGTGCCACCAAGCAAACAGAAGACACAGGCTTGGAAGCCTGTGCCACCAATTCACTCCTTGATCCCCATTTGGTCGAGCACGAACGCCATCGTATACGCCTGCTCCTTCAGCACGTCGTACCGCCCACTCGACCCACCGTGCCCCCCCACCATCTTGCACCTGAACACCACCGGGTTGGTGTCGGTCTTCAGGCTGCGGATTTTGGCCGTGTACTTGGCCGGCTCGTGGAACAACACCTGGCTGTCGTTCAGGCTCGTCTCGATCAGCATCGCCGGGTACGCCTTTTTTGCCAGGTTGGTGTACGGGCAGTACTTCCGCATGTACTCGTACTCCTCGCTCTTCTTCGGGTTGCCCCACTCCAGGAACTCCTGCACCGTCAGTGGCAAACTCTCGTCGAGCATGGTGTTGATCACGTCCACGAACGGCACCTGAAGCACCGCCGCCTTGCACACGTCAGGCCGCAGGTTGACCGTCGCACCGACCAGCAGCCCGCCGGCGCTGCCGCCCTGGATGACCAGTTTCTTCCGGTCGCCGTACTTCTGCTCCACCAGGTAGTCGGCGCAGGCGATGAAGTCGGTGAACGTGTTCATCTTCTTCAGCATCTTGCCGTCGTCGTACCACTGCCGGCCCATGTCCGACCCGCCGCGGATGTGCCCCTGGGCGAACACCACACCGCGGTCGAGCAGGCTGAGCCTCGTCGGGCTGAAGTTCACGCTCGCGCTCGCCCCGTAACTGCCGTACCCGTACAGCAGCACCGGCGCCGTACCGTCCTTCTTCAGCCCCTTCTTGTACACCAGCGAGATGGGCACCTTGGTGCCGTCTGTCGCGGTGGCGAACACCCACTCGGACTGATACTTCTCCGGGTCGTACCCGGTGGGGATCTCCTGCCGCTTGAGTAGCTTCTTCTCCTTCGTCTTCAGGTCGTACTCGTACACCGACGCCGGCGTCACCATCGACGTGTACGACACCTGAATTCTCTCCAGGTCGAACTCCGGGTTGTTGCCCTCCCTCGCGCTGTACACCGGTTCCGGCCACTCGACGCGATACGAGGTGTTGTCGGCGAACCGATGGACCCGAAGGTGAGGAATGCCGGCCTCACTCTCGCTGATGACGGCGTAGTTCTTGAACAGACTGACGCCTTGGACGAAAACCTTCGGGTTGTGCGGGAGGAAGTCCGTCCATTTGTTCGGGTCAGAGGCGTCGGCCACCGGGCACGTCATGATCTTGAAGTTTGTCGCCCCGTCGCGGTTGGTTCGCGAGTAGAACACCCCGTCGCGGTGGCTGATGGTGTACTCGTGCTTCGGCTCACGGGGAAGGACGGTCTTCCACTCGCCGGCCGGGGTGTCGGCCGGCAGGTAGCGGCGTTCGTTGCTCGTACTGCTGGTAGAGCTGCTGATCAGGTATTTCTTGTCTCCGGATCGCATCACACCCAGGCGGAACAACTCGTCCTTCTCCTCGTACACCAGCACGTCCTTGTTCTTCGGCTCGCCGACTGTGTGCCGCCACAGTTTGTGAGCCCGCTTGGCACCATCCTCGGTCACGTAGAACAGGGTCATGCCGTCCGCCGCCCACGTCACGCTCGCCGCCTTCACCAGTTTGTCTTCGAGCACCTTCCCGGTGGTCAGATCCTTCACGCTCAGCATGTACTCGCGGAACCCGGTGGTGTCGCTCAGGAAGATGATCTTGGTGCCGTCGTCGCTGATGTCGGCGATGCGGGCCGACATGAACTTTTCCCCCTTCGCCAGTTCGTTCACGTCGAGGATCACTTCCTCGGTTCCCTCCAGTGATCCCTTCTTGCGGCAGTACGTCGGGTACTGCTTGCCCTCGAACGTCTTCGAGTAGTACCAGTAGTTGCCCTCGCGGTACGGCACGCTCAGGTCGGTCTGCTTGATGCGGCCGAGGTATTCCTTGTACAGCGTCTCCTGCAAGTTCTCGGTCGGCTTCATCACCACCGCGGCGTAGGCGTTCTCCGCCTCCAGGTAGGCAATCGTGTCCGGGTTCTTCTTGTCCTTCAGCCAGGCGTAGTCGTCGGTGATCTTCTGGCCGTGCAGTTCGAACGCGTGTGGCTGCTTCTTCGCCACCGGTGGGGTGGCGGCGGCCGGGTCGAGGGCGGTTGCAGACGCCGGGAGCAGCGCCAGCACGAGGAGCGAGAAGCGGGACATGGCAGCGTCCTGGGTGGTACGGGCGAGTGGGTATTGTGCCGGCGAACGCCGACCGGGGGTAGGGAAAACCCGTTACCGGTGAAGTGTCAGGACGCGATGTGCTGGTGAGCGGCCGGGGAGTCCGGCCGCTCGTGGAACGGGTTACTTCGGCGGGTCGGCCGGCTTCGTCTTGTTCGCCACCGACCCCTTCAACGACGCCTTCTTCGGCCGCGGGGCAAGTGCCTGGATTTCGGTGTACGACTTGGACAGTTCCCGCAGCTTCGCCCGCGCCCGCGTCAACACCGACCCGATGCTGTTCACCGGCACGTTCAGTTCGGTGCTGATCTCCTCGTAGGTGCGGCCCTCTAGGTAAAACTGCCGCACGATCTCCCGCTCTTTGCCGCCCAACTTCCGCAGCAGCGCCTCCACGTCCTCCAGCTTGTCCTGCGCCTTGGCCGCCGCTTCAGTGTCGTCGTGCTCCTCCGCTGGCAACCGGGTTTCCCCTTTGCGGATGGAGTCCCGCACCGCCTGCCGCCGCGACAACTCATGCACACAGATCCGCCGGGCGATGACCGTCAGGTACGTGGCCAGGCTAGCCGTGCCCTTGAAGTCGCGGAGTACCTGGTAGTTGTTGCTCACAATCTG
>CANJKY010000491.1 GCA_947474875.1 Gemmataceae bacterium | reverse complement strand
TTCTTCTCGGCCATCTTGTACTCGCCCTCGACCACGGCTTTGCCCTGGTCCTCGCCCTCGTTGGCGGTGTAGTCGGACACCGTCGCCTTCTTCCCGTCCACCTTGATCTTGAACGAGAACTCGTACCCGTCCATCGGCTTGAACGGGAAGTCGCCCTTCACCTCGTTCTTGGTCATCTTCGCCTTCACCGTGCCGTCCTTCTCGACGGTCGTCTTGGTGGTGATGACGAGCGCGTTGTCGCCGGCGGCGGCGGTCACCACCAGCACGTCCGCCTTGCTGAAGTCGAACGTCAGGGTGATCTGCTCCACCTCCTTCGTCCACACCCCCTCCAGCTTCGTCGCCTTCTTGTCGTCCTTCTTGTCGTCGGCCAGGGAAACCCCGCCGAGCAGGGCGGCCACGGCCACCGCGGACAGCAGACGGAACATGCGCGTACACTCCTGATGAGACGTGTGCGGGGCGGCGTGCCCCCCCGCAAGGGTACGGGGCGGGTCAACCGTCGCCCAGCCAAAGACGACCTCACCCCCCCCCGGCCCCTCTCCACAGTGGAGAGGGGGTGTTCAACGGCCGGACGCCCCTGTGTTACCCCGATGGCCGGCGGTCAGTCATAACTGGCACAAGTACGCTCCCGCCTTTGAACACCCCCTCTCCGGCTCGGAGAGGGGGCCGGGGGGTGAGGTCCTGTCTACACCCGCGGTTGCCCGCATTCGGTCGGCTGGTTACAGTGGCCGCGACCCACATCTCACATGCGGAGGAGTGGCCCATGTCCGGTCACGGCGCCGAACCCGAAGTGCCGCACGACGAGCACGACCCGTTCGTCAAGAAGGTGGCCCTGAGCGTGGCCATCTTCGCCGTCATCCTGGCGGTGGCCGGGATGGGCGGGAAGAACGCCAGCAAGGACATGATGTCCGCCCAGATGGACGCCTCGAACACGTTCGCCTGGTATCAGGCGAAGTCGCAGAAGGAGGTGATGTACACGCAGAAGAAGGAGTCGCTCGAAGAGGCTGACAAGCTGAGCGAGCAGCAGAAGCAGCGGTTGGACCTGGTGACGAAGAAACTGGCCGAGTATGAGAAGGAGAAGGCGGACCTGAAGCAGCAGGGGGACGACTTCACCGCTAAGCGGACACTGAACCACCGCAAGGACGGGTACTTCGACATCGCCGAACTGTTCCTCCAGTTGGCCATCGTGCTGGCGTCGATCTCGATGCTGTCGAAGGCCCGGTGGCCGTGGACGATCAGCCTGCTGCTGGCGGTCGTCGGCCTGCTGCTCACGCTGAACGGGTACTTCCTGGTGGTCAGCGTACCGGGCATCGACGCGGCGGCACACGGGGCTGGGGGGCACTGACCGGCGGCGGGCGGGCGATATCATACCCGGCATGAACAGCACCCCGGCCTCGCCCCACTTGCTCGTCCGTGCCGCCCGCGGAGAAGTCGTCGAACGGCCGCCGGTGTGGGCCATGCGGCAGGCCGGGCGGTGGGACCCGGAGTTCCGCCGGGTGCGGGCCGGGGCCGAGTTCTTCGCCTTCTCCGAGGACGTGGAGAAGGCGGTCGCCGCCACCCTGTGCCCGAAGCGGTTCGGCGTCGACGCCATCATCCTCTTCTACGACATCACCACCCTGCCGCTGGCGATGGGCTTGCCGTTCGAGCTGAAGCCCGGCCGCGGGCCGATGCCGGACAAACCCATTCACACGATGGCGGACCTGGAACGGCTGAACGCGTTCCCCCCGCCGGAGAGCTACCAGCACATCCGCGACCTGCTGCGACGGGTGAAAGAGGAGCTGCGCGGCGAACTGCCGGTGATCGTGTTCGCCGGGTCGCCGTTCACCGTCGCCACCTACTGCATCGGCACCGGCAAGGACATGACGGCCACGCGGCGGTTCGCCGCCGACAACCCGGCCGTGTGGGACCGGCTGCTGAAGACGCTGTCCAACGCCACCGTCGAGTTCCTGAACACGCTGGTGGGCGAAGGGGCCGACCTGTACCAACTGTTCGACTCATGGGCCGGGTTGCTCGACCGGAGCGAGTACGAGCGGTTCGCCCAGCCGTACCACGCGCACATCCTGGGTGCCGTCACCGGTGTGCCCCGCATCCTGTTCGTGAAGGAATGCCCGCACCTCGACCTGATGGCGACCAGCGGGGCGGACGTGGTGAGCCTGGGCACCCAGCACGACCTGGCGGCAGCCAAGGCGCAGTACCCGCACCTGACGTTCCAGGGGAACGTCGACGAGGAGGTGCTACGGACCGGCACGCGGGAGCAGGTGGAGGCGGCGGTGCGGGCGTGCCGGACGGCCGGCGGCGGGCGGCGGCACATCCTGAACCTGAACCACGGGGTCGGCAAGGAGACGCCGGTGGCGAACTTCGAGGCGTACATCCGCGCGGCGAAGGGCTGAATCATGGCGAAACCCAAACCGCCGCTCACCCGCGACGAGGGCCGGTCCGTCCGCGACCGCTCCCGCACCTTCCGCCCGAACTACGTGTCGTTCGCCGGCACCTACCAGTGCAATTTGAGTTGTCCGCACTGTTGCGTGCCCATCGAGTGGACCGACTACCTCGACATCCCCACCGCCGTGCGGTTCCTGGAGCAGTGCCACGCGCTCGGCATCGGGGTGCTCGGGTTCACCGGCGGGGAGCCGTTCCTGTACCCGGACTTCCTGGTGGCCCTCACCAAGCGGGGGAGCGAACTCGGGTTCCGGTTCGACAAGCTGATGACGAACGGCCTGTGGCACCGCGACGAGGCCCACGCCGAGCAAGTCCTCACGTCCATCCGCGACGCCGGATTCACCGGCAAGATCGGCCTGAGCGTGGACAAGTTCCACGGCATGGAGATTCCGAAGTTGGTCGAGTTCTGCCGCGTCACCCGCCGGGTGTTCGCCGAGGACACGATTCTGTCGCTCAGCTACGCCAGCGCCGCCCCGGACAAGGGGCTGGAGCCGATCCGTCGGCTGGCGGCGGCGGTCGATGGCGTCATCGAGTGGTCCGAGTTGTTGGGGCGACACCTGCTGGTGTCCGACGACTTCACCATGACGCTCAACTGGAACCACCTGGCGCCGGTGGAGCGGGCGGAGAAGCTACCGACGTCCGCCTGGGACGGGACGTGGTTCGAGGAAGACTACTGCGAGGGGCCGGGGCAGGCGCTGATCGTCAACCCGCGGGGCGAGGTGAAGCCGTGCTGCGGGTTCGCCTCGGATCTGGACCAGTTGACCATTGGCAACATCTACCACGAATCCGCCGAACAGATCGTGCGGAACGGCCGCGAACACCCGTATGTGGGCAAGGTGTTCCGCGAGGGGCTGTCGGCCATCCGGGACGAAATCCTGGCCCGTGACCCGGACGCCCTGCCGGGAGAAACGAGCAACCACTGCTACTTCTGCTGGTACGCCCTCACCCGCGGGCTGGCGGCCGGGGTGAACGGCGGCGGCGGGAAGGTCGGGGCGTGGACCGAGACACGGGCGAACTACTCCGGCCAGTTGGTGCAGTTGGGGGTGCGGGGTTCGTGAGCGGCCGGGTTGACCCCGACGCCCTTCAGTGAAGCAGAAGGACGGCTTCGCGGAAGGGTTTGGTCGTGGCCGCAGGCGGGGGCAGCCGCACCTCCCGCGGCGGGCCGCGGTGCCGGCCGCCGGTGGGGGGCGGACGCACGAAACCCGGGGCGGGTCCGCCGACGCCGTCACTGAAGGGCATTGGGATAAACCCGGCCGCTCACGAAAACCGGGTGAAGTGGGCGAACACACCGGGACGATACAGTTGGCGTCGGCGGCGTCGACGGGAGAAATCCCGTAGGCGGCGGCGACCGCGTCGGCGGCCCCCCGCACGGAGGCGGCCCGCCGCTCGCACCCCCCGGTGCTGTCCGGGCCGCCGTTCGCGTCCCCCCATGTGCGGGCGGCGGCCCGGCAGACTCGCCCCCGTCTTCACCCCCACGGATGGGTTCGATCATGCGTCGCGTTGCCGTTCTGTGTACGATCCTCGGTGCGGTCGTGTCGGGTGCCGGGTGCAAGGTGATCACCGGCCAGCACGACTGCCTGTACGACCCGGCGGGTTACGCCCTGCCGGCGACGGATGCCAAGCTGCCTTACGCCACCGTCGGCGCCCCGGTGTCCGGCGTCGGCGTGCCGGCCGCCCCGGCGGAACCGCTGAAAAAGTAGAGGTGAGATTCGGGCCGACCGAAAAGGGCCCGG
>CANJKY010000490.1 GCA_947474875.1 Gemmataceae bacterium | reverse complement strand
TTGTCGTCCGCCGTCCACATGAACGGGTTGTTGACGACGTGAACCCCCTCCAGCACCGCGTGCTTCAGGTAGCTGCGGTAGTACGGCACCTCGTGCGAGATGCGGTCCACGATGACGGCGTACGGGTTCGGCTCGCTCATGGCGGTGCCGCCGAGCTTGACGAACTCGGCCGTCACCCCGGCGTTCCGCCGGTTCACCTCCTCAATGAACTTGGGCGGGAACGACCACTCGCGGCCGCACAGGAGACCGACCTTCTTCATCTGGCGTTCCTCGTCCTGCTATGTTTGGTTAGAAAGTCCCGGATTTTTTCGGGGTCTTGGACAAATGCGACCTTTTTGTTAGCCACGTAGGCTCCACGAATGGCGTACTGCTTCTCGGAAGCCAAATCGAATAGGCTCAGTGCGCGAGAGAAATAGTCAGAGGCCGAGCCATGATCGTCGCTGATGGCCTGGCTGTTCGCTATTCCGTAGTACGGAAGTCCGAACAGCACTTCGGAGAGCGCCGGTAGGCTCTTGTTTCCGCGGCCTGAATCGGTGATGAAGCGGTACTCCGATTCTTTCTTCCAACACGGCAGCTTGTACGACAAGATTTCCACAGCTAAATCTGGTGTGCGTCGCTTCCGGGAAAGTAGGTGGCGTGTGACGTCAGGCACAGAGTCGGCATAGTTCATTTTCACCAACCGCACCCCTTTTGGGGGAGATGTTTCGTCAACATGAATGCCGATAGCCACCCCACGAAAGCCTGCTGCGTAGTACCCCCAAAGTTCGGGGCGCAAGAGTGCCTTTTTAGAACTGAAGCAGCAGATTCCCAATTTCGTTTTGTCGCTGTAAAGCGATGCAACTGCCTGGTCTGACTCGTGTTCAGGCAACCATGAGAAGTCGTAAACGCCTTCCATCGGGTCATTTTGGTTCCAGATGTAGTCAAACCAGAATTCACCTCGCTCCAGGATGTGTCGCGTTCTGCAGAATACAGAATCATCTGAAAGCGGTCGGAATTTGTAGAGGGCGAGCGGTTTCACGCTATCACTCATTGGGTTAATCGTGCCCGCCGAGGTACATCTGGAGCTGCCGCTCCCACACCGGCCAGTCGTGGGCGAACCCGTCCCACTCCCGCAGCGCGTTGCCGATGCCCTTCGCCCACAGCTTGCCGGACAGCTCGCGGTTCTGGTGGATCAGCCCGTCGTCCTTGCCCACCGCCAGGATGATGTCCTGCTGCCGCAGGTGGTGCAGCCGCCAGTCGTCGTGCTCCCCGCCGATGAAGTCCACCGGGTTGTGGAAGTACACGGTGTCGTTGTAAAACCCGTCGGCGAACCGGCGGATGTCGCACAGCCCCGAGAGCGACACGATGCGGTGTACCCGGTCCGGGTGCCGCAGGCCGAAGTCGAGCGCGTGGTACGCGCCGAAACTGGCCCCGACGGTGATGGTGTACGGGTTCGGGTTCCGCCACTTGGCGAACGGCAGCACCTCGTTCAGCAGGTACGCCTCGTACTCGTGCTGCCGCCACGCCCGCGCCCCGGGGTGCTTCCACTTGCAGTACCACGCCTCGTCGTCCACGCTGTTCACACACAGCACGTGCCACCACCCGTTCCGCAGCCCGTGCCCGATCACGTTCATCATCCCGCGATCTTCCCACTCGTGGAACGTGCCGAAGGAGGTGGGGAAGATCAGGACCGTGGCCCCGGCGTGGCCGAACTCCAGCAGTTGCATGTCGCGGTTGAGGGTCGGACTCCACCAGCGGTGGTATTGGCGGTGCATGGGGCGTGGGCGCGAGAATCGAGAGGTTGGGGGAAATATGGCGATTGGGGCAGGTGAAGGCAACGCCCGATGGCTGACGACCGACCGGGAATCCCGGGTCGGCGCCCGGCGGTAGCGGTTGTAGCAGTACGGTGCGATCCGAGCGCACGCGGATGACGCTGATTTCAGCGCGGATAGACGCGGATCAGAAAACAGATTGGTTTTGATCCGCGTCTATCCGCGCTGAAATCCGCGTCATCCGCGTGCGGCTTTTTGCCCTCCCACCTCGGTCCGTATGCTGACCACATCCGTGCCCGTCCCCGCCCCGCATGACCTACGACGACGCCATCGCGTTCTGGTTCGGCCGCATCAACTTCGAGGTCCGGGCGGCCTCACCGGTCGACCTGAAGTTGGAGCGGATGCGGGCGCTGCTGCGGTTGCTCGGCGACCCGCACGAGCGGGTGCGGCTGATCCACATCACCGGCACGAAGGGGAAAGGTTCCACGGCGGCGATGATCGCGGCGGTGTTGCAGGCCGCCGGGTACCGGGTCGGGCTGTTCACCTCCCCGCACCTGGAGCGGGTGGAGGAGCGGATTCAGGTGAACGGCGTGCCGATCAGCCCGGACGAGTTGGCCGTTCACATGGCGCGGATCGCGGCGGCGGAACGGGTACTCGGGACCTCGCCCACGTTCTTCGAGATCAGCACAGCACTCGGGTTCTTGCACTTCGTCCACCGGCGGTGCGAGTTCGCGGTGGTCGAGGTCGGCCTGGGCGGGCGGTTCGACAGCACGAACGTGTGCCACCCGCTGGTGTCGGTCATCACTACGGTCGGGCTGGATCACACAGCGCAACTCGGGAACACGCTAGAGGAGATCGCCTATCAGAAGGCGGGGATCGTCAAGCGGGGGGTGCCGGTGGTGTGCGGGGTGACGCAACCGGGACCGTTCACGGTGATTCAGGGCGCGGCGGCGGAAATCGGGGCAACGGTCATCCAGCCTGGTCAGAAATTATCCGCCCCAACCCGGCTCGGACTGCTCGGCCGGCACCAACAGTCAAACGCCGCCCTGGCCGTCGCCGTCCTCGACCAACTCCGCCGAACCGAGGTGCCGATCCCCGATGCCGCCGTCACCCGCGGGCTGGCGGACGTCCGCTGGCCGGCGCGGATCGAAGTGATCCGCCGCGACCCGACCGTGATCCTGGACACCGCCCACAACGTGCCGTCGGTGGAAGCGCTGGTGGATACACTCCGCGAGTTCGTGCCGGCGGTTGGGCGGAAGGCAGTGGTGTTCGCCGTGTCGAGCGACAAGGATTACGCCGCGATGCTGCGGGCGCTGACCGGTTACTTCGACGTGTTCCACCTGACGCGGTACGACAACCCGCGGTGCGTACCCCCTGAGAAGCTAGCCGAACTAGTGGAAGGCAAACGGGTTCACATCCACCATACGTCGGCCGAGGCGTGGAACGCCGCAAGCTCGTCCGCACAGCCGCATGACCTGGTGTGCATCACCGGGTCGGTGTTCCTGGCGGGGGAGTTACAGCCCCTGGTGCGGGCGGGGTGATAGTAGAGGGGTCCTTTCCGAACGAAGCACGGGTCGCCGGCGCGGAATAGTACGAATCCTTGAACGGATCACCGCTCGGCGGGTCGAACAACGGGTTCGGTTTCTTCTCCCCCGACGAGGTACACCCGGCGACGAATCCGGCCCCCAGGATCAGCCCGACTACCCAAATTCTCATGTCACCGCCCAGTGTGGCGCAAGAATTGCCAGATTTTGCGTGTCCGATGTGATCGGCAGAATCGGATTAGGACTGAAAGGAAATTCCGCTCGACGGGTAATTTCCTTGAAGGGAGTGCCGGCCTAGAATGCGGCGTCGCTCGGAAAGCGACCGAGTCAAGGCCACCTGAGTTGCCCTTGACTCACCCGCTTCTCACACCTTAGCGTGTGGGAAACTGGGCAGCACAAGCACTCCGAGGTGATCGCGGATCGATCGCCTCCTGGGTAGTAGCGCCAGGGACGGTGGCATTTCCGCACCTCCACGGCCTCACCCTACCGCACCACGGTGCCCGATTCACTCCGCCGACCCGGCAACCGGAGGGATACCCGTGTTGGTTCTCACCCGCAAGACGAACGAAGAAATCATCATCGGCCACGACGTCCGCATCACCATCGTGGAGGTGGCCCCCGGCCGCGTGAAGATCGGCATCACCGCCCCGCGGCACGTGAAGGTGGACCGGGCCGAGATTCACGAGTTGAAGAAGGCCGAGCAGGAGCCGGCCGGCGCGCAGGTGCTGCCGCACATCAACCGGATTGCCGAGAAACTGCCGCCCGCCGACACGCCGACGGTGGTGGGGGCGCAACCGGCTCCGCTGCCCGGCGGCATCGGCGGCGTCCGCCCGGTCACCCGCCGCAAGCCCCGTTAACCCCTGAAGCCGGGGTCACAGACCCCG
>CANJKY010000489.1 GCA_947474875.1 Gemmataceae bacterium | reverse complement strand
TGGAGATCGTGGAGCCGGAGGGGTTCAAGGGGACGAAGGCGGTCGGCATCGTGAAGATGGACGGGGACAGCTTGGTGCTGTGCTACCCGGCCATGGGCGGGGACAAGCCGAAAGACTTCGACGCCAAGAAGGACAGCGGCAACTACAGCTTCACCATGAAGAAGGCGGGCAAGGAGGAGAAGAAGGACAAGTAACGCCGCCGCAGCGGATGAACGCGACCGCCCGGAGGGATCCCCTCCGGGCGGTCGTCGTTGATACTCGATCCGCTCGCACACCCCGGTACAATTTACCCCACCGGACCATTTTCTACCCGGACCGACGGGCCGAGACGGCGGCCGCGGCTTTGCGGTTGCCTGTTCGGGCGGACGAGCGGAAGGTGATTGCGTGAGCTACGCCCTTTCCACCATCTGGTACGAGCGGCAGCGGTTCCTGCCGGCGGTGCTGGCGGTGGCGTTCAGCGCCGTGCTCATCGCCGTCCAGGGCGGACTGGTAATCGGCCTGCTGTCCATGATGTCCCGGCCGGTGGACGCCACCGCGGCGGACGTGTGGGTCGGGTACCCCGGGGTGCAGAGCGTGGACCTGGGGCGGCCGATCCCCACCCGCTGGGTCAGCCGGGTGGCGGCCGAGCCGGGGGTGACGCGGGTGGAGTCGGCCATGCTCGGGTTCAGCCTGTGGACCCGCACCACCGCCGGCGCCCCGGCCACCCCGGAGGTGATCACCGTGGTCGGCTGCCGCCTGCACCCGGACTCGCTCGGGGCGGTGGAGTACCTGCGGGACCACCCGGAATTGTTGGTGAAGCTGGGCGAGCCGAGCACGGTGGTGGTGGACGACGGCGACCGGGCGCGGCTGGGGGTGTACCACGAGGGGGACACGGCCGACGTGTTCGGCCGGCGGGTACGGGTGGTCGGGTTCACCAGCGGGTACCGCAGCCTGGGCGGGCCGTACGTGTTCTGCTCCATCGAGACGGCCCGCACCATGGTCAAGCACCAGCCCGGCGAGAACACCTACCTGCTGGCCAAGTGTGAAACGCCGGAGCAGGCGAAGGGGGTGGCGGCCGGGCTGCGGCGGTACCAGCAGATGAGCGCGTTCACCCACGACGAGTTCTCCCTGCGGTCGCGGATGCACTGGCTGCTGACCACCAAGGCAGGGGTGGCGGTCGGGTTCACGGCGCTGCTCGGGCTGGTGGTCGGGGCGGTGGTGACCAGCCAGACGCTGTACGCCGCCACCGCCGCCAGCCAGCGGGAGTTCGCCACCCTGCGGGCGATGGGCATCCCCGGCTGGCGGCTGCGGCTGACGGTGGTCGCCCAGTCGCTGTGGGTGGGGTTCTTCGGGCTGTGCGTGGCCACCCCGGTGACGTACCTGACCAGCCAGGCGGCGAACGCCGTCGGCACCCAGGTGACCCTGCACCCGCTGGTGCTACTCACCTCGGCGGTCGTCACCCTGCTGATGGCACTGGTGTCCGGGCTGGCCGCCCTGCGGTCGTTCCAGCACGTGGACCCGGCACACAACATTCGGTAGTAGGTGGAACCGCGACCGCAGGGAGCGGGTGGACGATACGAACACCCGCCCCCTTTCGGTCGCGGTTCTAACGGAGAAGAGATGTCCAACGGTCGCCGATCGCCGGGGATCTTCCGCGTGCTGGCGGTGCTGCTGCTGGTCGGCCCGCTCGGGTTCGCCGCCTGGTACTTCTACCAGAAGAAGCCGGACGAGCGGCCGCCCGCCCGCGGGGACGACCTGGACGTGGTGTGTACCGGGCGGGTGGACGCCCCCGGCACGGTCATCTCCCTGGAGCCGTCCGCGGCCGGGCGGGTGGTGGAGGTGTGCGTGGACGAGGGGGCGGCGGTGTCCGACGGCCAGCCGATCCTGAAGCTGGACGACGCGGTCGCCCGCAACCGGCTGCAACAGGCGGACGCGGCGGTGAAGGCGGCAGCCGTGGACCGGGACAAGGCGAAACTTGACGCAGAGCGGATGCCGGACCAACTGCGGGCGCGGGAGGCGCTGGTGGCCGCCGCCGGCGAGCAGGTGACGGCGGCGAAGAAGAACCTGGACGCGCGGAAGGGGCTGGACGCGGTGAGCAAGCTGGGCACGGCCGAACTGGCCGCCCTGGAGGCCCAGGTGCGGCAACTGGAGGAGCTGAAGAAGGCCGAGGACCTGCAACTGGCCGACCTGAAGAAGTTGAACCCGCAACTGCTGGTGGACGCCGCCGAGGCCCGGCTGATGGCGGCCAAGGCGGACCGCGACCTGGCCCAGAAGGCGGTGGACGAGTGCGTGGTGAAGGCGCCGGCGGCCGGCCGCATCCTGCGGCTGGCCGTCACCAAAGGCGGGGTGCTGGTGCCCGGCGGGTTCACCCCGGCGGTGGTGTTCGCCCCGGCCGGCAAGCTGGTGCTGAGGGCGGAGGTGGACCAGGAGTTCCTCGGGCGGGTGAAGGTCGGGCAGGCGGTGACGGCCGAGGACGACAGCCGGCCGGACTCGCCGAAGTGGGCCGGACGGGTGAAGTCCATCGCCGGGTGGGTGGCCCAGAAGCGATCGCTCATCCTCGACCCGGGCGAGATCAACGACGTGCGGACGGTGGAGGGGGTGGTCGAGCTGGACTCGGAGGACGGGCTGGTGATCGGCCAGCGGATGCGGGTGCGGATCAAGATGAAGTAATTCACCCGTGGCACGGCGGGCCGCCGGTGGGTCGAATCACCGGCGGCCCGCCGGTGCCACGGGTGAATTACTCCGCCTTCAGCTCCTTTAGCAGGTCCGTCAGCTCCTTCGCCAGCTTCTGCTTCGTCTGCTCCAGTTCCTTCACCTTCGCCCGCCGCTTCTCGATGTCCGTCTCCTGGTCGTCGAACTTCTTCACGTACCGCTTGTACGCGTCCGACTCCTTCGGCACCGTCGCCAGGTTCGCCCGCAGACGGCTCTGCTCCTCCACGATCTCCTTCAGCGCCGCGTTCTCGTCGGCGATGCCCTTGTCCGCGTCGCCGCGTGCGGTCAGGTTCGCCTTCACCCGCCCGAGGGCCGCCTTCACCGCCGGCGGGGTGGTCGGCTCCCGCACCGCCAGGTCCAGTTGGTCCGCGGTCAGCTTCGCCAGCTCCACGTCGGTCGTCTGGTCCTGCTCCTCGATCACCTCCAGCGTCACCTTCTCCCCCGCCGGCACTTTCATTTCGAACCGTTGCAAGTCCGGCGTGGTTTCGGCCGCCTTCGCCGGGGCGATCAGCTTCCACCCGGATTTGATCGGCTGCGTCACCCACACCGTCTTCGCCTCAGTGCCCTTGTTCACGGCCGTATACCGGCTGGTGGCCTTCACCCGCATGACCTTGCTCAGTTTTCCGCCTGAAATCTTCATCGACACCGGTGAAGTCTGAAACATTCCCGGCGATTCCGCGGTGAACGGGATCTCCGCCCGGATGGGCAGGTCCAGGTCGATGGCGTAGCTGAGCAGGCGGGTGTCGCCCGGCTTCACGTCCGGCAGGCGGGCCTGCCCGGCGGCGCCGTCCCCCTCGTAGATGGTCACCGGCCCCTGCGCCAGGAACAGTTTCGACGTGTTCTTCACCCGCAGCCCCTTGAGCGGGTAGCCGGGCAACACCGCCGGGTTGAAAATGCTCAGCCGCTCGGCCTCGATCTTCTCGTTCAACACCGGCACGAGCGCCGACTTGAACCGCGGCAGCGTCACCGGGTCGGCGACAGCGTACTCGAACGCCTCGCCCAAGTTCACCCCCGCGAGCGTGTCGGTCGGGTCGTACACCTTGGGTTTGTTGGGCCGTTCCTCGTCCGGATCGCGCTGTGGCATTCGCTCCTTTTGATCTTTCACCATGCCCTCGTAGGTCGGCCGCTGGCCGAGCATGCTCCGCACCGACGGGCGGGAGATGCCGCCGTACCCGGTCTGCTGCCCCTGGATCATGCCGAAGTTCGCGTTCCCGCCGAAGCCGCCGCCCCCGAACACGCCTAGGTTCTGCTGTAAGGCCTGTTGCCCGATTGCCCCGCCGCCCGCCCCGACTTGCCCGAGCGCTCCGCCGCCTTGTATTCCGAACTGCCCCCCGAACATCGACCCCGGCCCCTGGTACATGGGCGGCCGCAGGCTGGCGTACAGTTCCGGCTCGACCACCGGCCGCGGCACGAACAGCGGGTCGTACAGGTCCATCTTGAAGGTGATCGGCCGCCCGCTGACGAGCTTCACCCGCACGTCCTTCCAGTCCTCGTCG